>JAISWE010000183.1 GCA_031271175.1 Bacteroidales bacterium
CGGGGATGTTTCCCGATGTCGCGCAGCAGGCGGCGACCTGTGCGCGAATGGCTGTCGATAATAACGGTGGTCATGCGTAAAAACATTTTAAATACACCGCAAATATACCAAAGATTTATTCAAATACCATCATCAATTCAAAATTCCACATTCGTAATGCGTAATTCCCCATTCCCCATTCCCCATTCCCCATTCTTAATTCTTAATTCTTAATTCGTAATTCGTAATTCGTAATTCGTAATTCGTAATTCGTAATTTTTAAGGCTATTTGTTTCTTTCGAACAGCATCGCCGAAAGGTTTTCCAGTGCTTTTTTGCGCGAATTGTCGGGTAAGTTTACCTTTTGCAACAGTTGGATGCTTTCGATGCGATAGTTGTCGATGACCTGTTTTACTTTTTCGTTGATTTTCAGCCGGTCATAGATGGCTTTTATCCGGCCTATTCTTTCTTCGGGCGGCAGCGCACGGTTGTGCAGCAGCGAGAGCAGGTCGGCGCGGGTAGCGCTGTCGGCCGTTTGCAGCGCCATCAGCAAGAGGTAGGTTTTTTTTTCTTCCAATATGTCGCCGCCGACAGCTTTTCCGAAAATGGCGGGATCGCCGTACATGTCCAGCCGGTCGTCCTGAATTTGAAAAGCCATTCCCAACGCCAGTCCCCACCGGTGAAGCGCTTCGATATCCTGTTGGCCGGCTCCTCCGCAGATGGCGCCGATGTGAAGGCTTGCCGCGATCAGAGCGGCGGTTTTCAGCTCAATCATCCGGCGATACGCTTCAAGTGTCACACTGTCATCGGATTCAAAATCCATGTCGTATTGCTGCCCTTCGCATACGGCCAGCGCCGTCCCGGAAAAAACATCCAGCAACGCCGGCAGCAGTTTGGCCGGTGCGCGGAAGAGGTAGCGGTATGCCAACGTCTGCATGGCATCGCCGGAGAGGATGGCCGTGTTGCCAGACCATTTCCTGTGTACTGTCGGACTGTTCCGCCTGACGTCGGCATTGTCCATCAAGTCGTCGTGTATCAGGGTGAAATTGTGAAAGACTTCGACGGCAACAGCCGGCATGAGCGCCTTTTGGACATTATCGTCGAAGAGGTTGCACGACATCAGCGTGAGCGCGGGGCGAATGCGTTTCCCGCCGCGCGCGAGCATGTAGGCAACCGGCTCGTAAAGACGCTCCGGCATACTGAGGCCGATATGCAACTCCTCTATCTGTTTTTCAACGATAGAAGAACATTCTTCAAAACTGTAAACCATAACCAATAAAAGTTAAAAAATGAATCACGATACGAATTGTATTTCGAATATTTCTTCAAAATGGCGTTTCACCTTCAGTTTCACTCCGTCCATGTCTGGTTTTTCCCCTGTTTCTTTTTCCAGCGAGGTCACACCCCTGTCGGTAAAACCGCAGGGGTGGATGTAGCCGAAGTAGTTCAGGTCGGTGCTCACATTGAGAGCAAAACCGTGCATGGTGACAGACCGGGAACAGCGAACGCCGATGGCGCCGATTTTCCGCATTTTGGGGGAATGGGCGTCTATCCAGACTCCGGCAGCTCGTTCCATGCGGCTCCCTTTCACTCCGTATTCGCCGACGGTTCTGATGACTACTTCTTCCAGTTTCCGGATGTATTCCCTGATGCCTGTGTCCAGAAGGTCGAGCCTGAAAACCGGATAAACCACCAGTTGTCCCGGCCCATGATAGGTAATGTCGCCGCCTCTGTCCACGCGGATCAGTTCCGCCCCCTCTTCCTGCAACCGGACGCTGTCGGCCATCATATTGGCCTGATTGCCGTTTTTGCCGATGGTATATACATGCGGGTGTTCCGTCACCAGCAGGTGATGATGCCCGCAAATACCCGCCTGCCGTTCGCAAACTAATTTTTCCATCAGTTTTTCCTGCTGCTGCCAGACTTCCCGGTAACGGGCAGTTCCCCAATCGCTATATGCTACTTTTTGCATGATTTTCAAAGTTCAGCAGTGGACATGTTTTTCCGCATGATAGCTGGAACGAACCAGCGGAGCGCTTTCCACACAAGCGAATCCTTTTCCCTGCCCGATTTGCCGGTATTCCGAAAATATTTCTGGCTGGATGTATTCGGTGACGGGAATGTTGTTTCCGGAGGGTTGCAGGTACTGTCCGACCGTCATCACCCTGCATCCCGCCCGGAGGAGGTCGTCCATGGTTTCGAGTATTTCGCTGCGTGTTTCGCCCAGTCCCAGCATGATCCCCGACTTGGCTACCACCTTACCGGAAGAAGCAATCCTCCTGATCACGTTCAGCGAGCCGTCGTAAGTTGCGCGGCTGCGGACGTGCTTTGAAAGCCGGCGCACCGTTTCCAGATTGTGCGATACGACTTCGGGAGACGCTTCGATAATCATGTCGATCCATTCCGTTTTTTCCTGAAAGTCGGGAATCAGGACTTCCATCGTAACGCCGGGATTCATCGCTTTTACGGCTTTTATTACCTTCACCCAATGGGCTGCCCCCAAATCGGGCAGATCGTCGCGATCAACGGATGTTATTACCGCGTGTTTCAATTTCAACAACTGTACCGAACGGGCGATATTTCCGGGTTCTTCCGGATCCGGCGGTTCCGGACGCCCTGTCTTAACATGACAAAAACGACACGAACGGGTGCAAATCTCCCCGCATATCATGAAAGTGGCGGTACCGCATCCCCAACATTCTCCCTGATTGGGACACAATCCGCTGCTGCAAATAGTGTGCAAACGTTGCTGCCGTATGATACGGCCTACTTCCACAGCCTGTTCTCCCTGCGGCAAGCGAATTTTTAACCATCCGGGTTTTCTGCCTTTTGCTACCATACAATATTTTTACGCGCACAAAAATAAGCTATTTTCTTCATTTACGAAGATTTTTTTATCACCATAAAATCATCGGTAACCCGACTTTCCGCTATCTGATGTTTTCCAACACCCGATAGATGATCTCCGATTCAAACCCGCGGCTTGCAGCAAAACGGAACAGTTTTGCTCTTATTTCCGGAAAGGACGCAGTTTTCATACTTTTTCGTTTCCTGTGCAGTTCCTCTTCCAAACTTTTGAGGTATTCCTCCTCGTTGATCCGTTCAAGCGCTTCGCGTATAACGGATTCTTCTATTCCTTTCATTTTTAGCATGTAGCTGATTTTGATGCGACCCCATTTGCCGAAACGGAATTTATCGTTTGCATAGGCGGCGGCATACCGGCCATCGTCCAAAAATTTTTGAGCGACAAGCTCGTTTACAATCAGTTGAGCATCTTCTTGCCTACATCCCCACGAAAAGAGTTTTTTCAGTATTTCCGAACGGTTATACTCCTTTTGCGAACAAAGCCGCATGGCTTTGTCACGCATGATTTTCAATGGTGCTGCGCCATCATTCATGATCATATACTTATCTTTGACAGTGCAAAAATAGTCGATTTTGACGAACCATCCAATCGGTACGGCACAAAAATGGCAGCCGTTCTTCTTTTATTTTTGTTATATTGATTTTCAGCTTGTTTCGAAGATATTTTTGTATAATTCATACCGAAATGCCGATATTGGCAAAAAAAATCGTATCATTGCACAATTTTTTGTGTACGAAAGAAACATTGAACATGCTGGTAAAACAACATACGCTTCAAAAGCCTATTTCCATAAAAGGCAAGGGCTTACATACAGGGGTGGACGTGGAATTGACACTTCGTTCAGCCTCCAATAATCACGGATACAAGTTTAAACGCCTTGATCTGGAAGGGCAGCCTGTTATTTCGGCGATTGCCGAAAATGTCGTGGATACTTCGCGCGGAACGACCATTGAGGAAAACGGCGTCCGCGTGAGTACGGTCGAACATGTGCTGGCCGCCTTGTGGGGGATGGGAGTGGACAATGCCCTGCTCGAAATCAACGGCCCGGAAATGCCCATCATGGACGGCAGTTCACGGTTTTTTGTCGAACTGATCAAAGAAGCGGGAATCATCGAACTGGATGCGGTCAGGAAATATTTTGAAGTCAAGGAACGCATCGTTTATGCGGACAAGTCGCGGGGGGTAGAAATTGCTCTTTATCCCGACGATCATTTCAGCATCGACGTAATGATTGACTATAATTCCCGCACGCTGGGGCATCAGTACGCTACCCTTAACAATATGGAAGATTTTGAAAAGGAAATAGCCCCGTGCCGCACCTTTGTATTCCTGCACGAATTGGAGCCGTTGCTGCAACACAACCTGATCAAAGGCGGAGATCTGGACAACGCCATCGTCATTGCCGACAAACCCGTGGGACAGAACGAACTTGACCGGCTGTCGGATTTGTTTAATATGCCCAAGATTCACATCAAACCGGAAGGCATTCTTAACAACCTGGAACTGCATTTCAACAATGAACCGGCACGCCATAAACTGCTGGATATCATTGGCGACTTCGCCCTGGTGGGAAAACCCATCAAAGGAAGAATCGTGGCTACCCGTCCGGGACATGCCGCCAACAACCAAATGGCGCGGCAACTGAGGCAAATCATCAAAAAAGAGATGGCCAAATCGCTGATACCTCACTACGATCCCTCCGTCCCGCCGCTGTACAATATCGAACAAGTGAAAAACATTCTGCCGCACCGTCCTCCCTTCCTGCTGGTGGATAAAATCATCAGTTGCACCGACCATGTGGTGATAGGGGTGAAAAATGTCACCATGAACGAGGCTTTCTTTGTAGGGCATTTTCCCGGACAATCAGTGATGCCGGGCGTCCTGATCGTTGAAACCATGGCGCAGATAGGGGGTATTCTCGTACTGAACACGGTACCGGATCCGCAAAACTATCTTACTTTCTTTCTGAAAGCGGACAAAGTGAAATTCAGGAAAATGGTAGTGCCGGGCGATACGCTGATTGTACGAATGGAACTGGTGGGAGAAATCAGACGCGGCATTACCACCATGGCGGCACATGCCTACGTCGGAGAAACACTGGTAACGGAAGGAGAATTAACCGCCCAAATAATAAAAGTAAAAGACATATAACAGAAAAATAAAAAAAACATGATACATTCATTGTCCTATGTACATCCTGAAGCACAGATCGGCGAAAACGTGACTGTTGAACCTTTTGCAAGCATATCCGGGGACGTGATAATCGGGGAAGGAACCAAAGTGTTTTCCAACGCCGTCATTATGGATGGCGCTCGCATCGGGAAAAACTGCCTTGTGTTGCCCGGAGCGGTGATTGCAGGCGTTCCACAGGATTTGAAATTCAAAGGCGAATACACAACAGTAGAAATCGGCGACAATACCACTATCCGCGAATGTGTTACGATCAATCGCGGCACCGTTGCCAAAGGCAAAACAAGCATAGGCAGCAACTGCCTGGTGATGGCCTACGTCCACATCGCACACGACTGCTGCATAGGCAACAATTGTGTGCTTGTAAGCCATTCCGGACTTGCAGGCGAAGTAGAAGTGGACGATTGGGCAATCATCTCAGGCGGTACGCTGGTACACCAGTTTGTCAGAATCGGCGCTCACGTGATGGTGGCAGGCGGGTCGAAAGTGCGCAAGGACATCCCGCCCTTTGTGAAAGCAGGACGGGAACCGCTGGCATACATAGGCGTCAATTCCGTCGGACTGCGCCGAAGAGGATTCAACAACGAAAAAATCTATGAATTGCAGGACATCTATCGGATATTGTACCAAAGCGGCATGAATCACGGGGATGCCATTAAACGCATCGAGGAAGATTTCGCCGACAGCGCCGAGCGAAGTGAAGTCATCCGCTTCGTACAAAAGTCCAAACGGGGCATCATGAAAGGTTACATTGCTGCTACCGGCGACAGTGACGAAGACTGATTTAGTCTCCGTCACCCTAATTTTTTGCTTTCAGCCGGTCGCTATTCTGTTCGCCTGAACAGCCGCCGTATTTCTCCTATCCACAGCACCAGCGA
>JAISWE010000036.1 GCA_031271175.1 Bacteroidales bacterium
AAGTATTAATTTGTTATAAAATCAGATAAAACTCCATATAATTATGTCATTTATTTTTTTGCAACGGGAAACATGCTGATTCTGAATTTCGTGCAACCATACGGCACTAATGTGATGTCCACATTTTCGTTTACGCTCACTTCGTCTTCGGGTAATGGAAGAATGTGCGTTGGTTTCCAGTCGAATGTTCCGGCTTTTGCTTTCAATTTTACCGGAGCGTCCTCAATTTGCCAACTCCATACAGCAGGCATTGCCGAATGTTCGACTTCAATGTCGTTTTCATTCCTGGAAATCAGCGCATAGTTCCATTTGGCGTCAGGGCTTTGCTCGTCGGGACGGATGTCCTTCACAGGAAGCGCAAACAATAGGGGGCCATATAATATTGTTCGATACGGACTGTTTACTCTTGTTTCCTTAGCCAGGACTCTGTGCGCACTGCTTCCTTTTACAAAGTATTCTATGCGCGGATACGGCGTTTCCCTGCCGTCTTTGACTTCCACATGCATCGGGAAGTTTAAGTTGATTCGGTCGCCCTTTTTCCATTTCCTGTCAATCTTCAGAAAACCATGCTTTTTATTGATGCTTACCGGTTCGTCATTAACCGTTATTTCAGGGTTCCGGCACCATTCCGGAATACGCAGATAAAGCGGGAATGTACATATTTTCGCCGGCTCAACGGTCATGCGGACAGTTTCTTCGAACGGATAATGGGTATCGCTGGTGATTTTAACCGGAATACCCTCCCCGACTACAGTATTGACAGCAGAAGGCCCGTAAAGCGTGGCGGCAAGTCCGTTGTCTGCCGTACCCATCCACAGGTGCATCACATAGTTCGGAATCACGCGATTCAGATTTCCTACGCAACACAAAACGTCATGTCCCGTATGATTGAAGTTATAAGAGCCTTCGCCGGGATGTCCGGGTGTTTCAGACGGCATAAGGTCTTCTATTCGATTGGGGGACTGATAATAGGACATGGTCTGATAATCACGGGCAACGGGCGCCGGGCCTGCATTAAAAAACACTTTCTCAATCCTGTCGCCCCACTTGCCTTCGCCTGTGATTTCGAGTAACTGCTGGTATGTCCATCCCGAACAGGCGACGTTACATGTCTCCGTGTTACGTGTAGAACCAATTCCGGCGACAAATTCTTCGGATGACGCAATATCGTAGGGCAGCAAGTGATTTTTATCAAGCCAGTTCAGGTAATTGTGTGTAGCACTCAACAGTTCGGATTGATTGGTTACAGGATACATCATCGCCGGAATACGCAGATTTTCATACGTGATGACGCCATGACCGCTGTCAAAATCGTCATGATTCCAGCGATTTACAGTTTCCTTGGTGACTTCGTCTCCGGCGATTCTCAGTATTGCATCAAGCACGGTTCTGTTACCGCTCAGTTCGTACACAGCCAGCATCGGGTCAATGTTGTTGCATCCGCTCACCCTGCCGCTGACGTGATGTGGCACCGGTTGCACGTCAAAATAACTGTATACCTTTATCAGCGCTTCCAAAATACGCGAGTCGCCTGTGGCTTCATAGTATGCCACCAGTGCGCGTCCCATGTGCGAATGTGCCCAGTTGTTGAAATAGCCGTTTTTGAAATCCATATCATCCTGCCAGTAGACGAATGATTTCCCGCCGTTCAGCACGCCGTTGACGACCAGGTCGAGCCTGCCGGTCACTTTGCGAATCAGTGCACTGTCATTGAGTATGTATGCCAGCCGGACAGCCCCGTCGAGCCAGTAGGAGCACTGTTCCAGCGGCCAGCCCGTTCCTGTCTCGGGATCGGCTCCCGTTGCTTCGAAACCGACGCCTTTCCACGCCATCCCATACGTAACACTCCATTCGTCCAAATGTCCGGTGATGCCATTGGCTGCCGCTGTCGCCCAGTCTTTGATCCAGCCCTGCGGATAAACGGCTCCGGCCGGAAGTGAAATAAACGCGGGTTTGACCTTAATCGAAGTATCGGAAAGGATAAAATCCCGCCTGTTCAGAAAGACAATATCCCGTCTCTCCGACACATAATCCGAATTGCACGCAAATGCGGCTATCAGAAAAAAAGTTGACAATAAAATGTTTCTCATATACTTAATAATTTTAATGATTTCTAAAATAAATATATGCAGTGAAAATCAGTTCACTTCACAGCGCAAAAATAGGTCTTTCTTTAATAGCGTTTTTCCACGATTTTACCAACTGTTTATGGTATTTTACTATTAACAGTTCAGAGCACGTCCGGAGGCGTCTGTTTACGGTATTTGCGCTGGTATTCGGAGGGAGACATGAGGGTCGAGCGTTTGAACTGCTCGATGAAGTTGGAGAGGTTGTTGAAGCCGGATTCCATGCTCAGGGCGGCGATGGTTTGCTTGCCTTCTATCAGGAGTTTTTTCGCATGGCCGATACGGATTTCGTTGAGGTAGCGGACAAATGTCATTTTGGTGCGTTCGCGGAAATAGCGGCAGAAGGCGTTTGGGGTCAGTCCGGCCAGCGAAGCCACTTCTTCGAGGCGGATGGGACGGGCGAAGTTTTTCAGGATGTAGCGGTAGATTTTATTGAAGCGTTCGAAGTCTCCCGTATCGAGATGATGTTTCGTGTAGCCAACGCTTGCGAGCAGTTCGTACTCGGTCGTGGTAGCCATCTGCTCGAGGAGGAGGATCAGTTTGGCTATTTTGGATGCGCCGCTTTCTTTGGCGTATTCGCTGATTTTCGTTCCGATTTCGGTTCTTGCTTTTCCGGTGAATTTGATGCCTCGCGCGGAACATTCGATAAGGTTTTTGATGTGCTGCATTTCGGGCGTGTTGAGCATCGCGACGCCGAAGAGTTTGTCGATGATAAAGATGCAGTAGCACGAGGCGCGGAGATTGGACTTTTTTTCAAAAAACGCCCGGTCGCTGCGCCATTCGTGCGGCAAATTGGAGCCGACCATGCAAAGGTCGCCCTCTTCGTATTTTTCCACGGAATCGCCTACAAAACGTATTCCCGTTCCTTCCAGAATGTACATTATCTCGATTTCCGGGTGGTAATGCCACGGAACGATGAAGTGCGGCAATTCTTCCTTGTACACGTTTACGTAGTTTGCCGGTAAAAATGACAGTTCCTGATACAGTGGTCTCATGTGTATTGATTATTTATGTGGCATACGCTTCCAATCGTGATTTTTTCGGTACCGGGTTGTACGGTTTCGTCCGGGTGTGTATTTCAAATTGCAAGGACATGCACGGCAATTTGAAATGTTTTCTTTCCGAATGAGAGGGGATGTTGTTCTGCAAAATGCAGTAAATCAACAAATTACCCCCCCCCAGTGTTAAAATCTGTTTATGGCGGGTGGACAGGACGGGATAGCGGAATGGAGTGTTCGCCATGATATTTGCCCCGAACAAAATGAATATTTTTTGTGTCTGCTTCATTTCGGGGTGCAAGGTAGTGCATTTTTTCTAAAGCAGAAAATTTTTCGCGAAAAAAATGAGATTGGTTCCCGCCACCACTGCGGCAACCTATTTCAACATTATACTTGTCGTAAAATAATGGCATTTCCGTCGTCATTGTAAGGTACGAAGCAATCCGGTAATGCCGGTAATGGAAAAATGTAACGTTTATTTCCTGACAACGCCATAGTTACATGCTGTTTCTCTACGGACTTCACGAATTTCCGGGCCGGATTGTTTTTGAGAAAGCATAATTTTCTCATCTTTGTATCCTCAATATAAAAACAGGGATGAAATGCTAAACGAAGAACTGATACTTATCGTTTCCGAACACCGGATTCTGGGTGCCTCGTTTCATGTCTATTCGGCTCAACGGATGGAAGACGAAAGCCTGCAGCTGCTGGGACTGGCGGATGCGGGACAGGAAGAAGAACGGGGCACGCCGCCGGAAAAAACGAAACTGATCAAATTAGTAGAGGAGGTGTCGGATCAAGCCTTGATGAAAGCGTATTCGAGGCAGAAATC
>JAISWE010000134.1 GCA_031271175.1 Bacteroidales bacterium
TTTTCCTTTTCGCTTTGGGTTTGGTATGCCTGCACAATCAACGGCAATTTTTCCGATATTTGTACGATTCGCATCCGGTTATTGTAGAAGCGGGCGTCTTCCATTGCACACCGGATATAGCAGTAGGCACGGGCAAGGTCTTCAGGATGATGGTTAAAAAGATAAAACGCAAGCGTTTGTCCCGCCATATTTTCCTTCAACGAACATTCGATATCGGAAATAGTGGCAAGGATAAGAAATTTTTCGGCTGAACGCTCATTGCCGAACTTGCTGTAAATGCCTGCAATATCGTTTGCAATCATGGCGTACAGGCGGATATTGACCGGCATTGACGAATGAGTCGCCAACAGTATCTGCAAGGCTTCTTCCATTTTGCCTTTGTGCATCAATGTCTTACTTTTGAAGTAATTATACCGGAAAGAACCCTCTTTCAAAAGAGCAAAAACAGAATCGCTGTACAAATATTCTTTTTCTCTGTAAAGGGAAGAATAAGGGGTGCATACGGTCATTTCCGCTGCACAGCAATAAGCCCATTCACACGTCATATAATAAAGATCCAACAACGAATCGTCTATTTGCGCACGTTGGATATTATGCAAATTTTCAATGGCTTCCCGAAATAATCCGGTAGTAGATAAAAGCACGGATAAATGCAAATTCGCTTCATCTTTATATTTTTGAATGTTCAACTTTTCTGCAATCGTTTTGTTGCGGGCGACATAAATCATGGCAGAATCGTAACGATACATATAATATTCGTCGTAAATCCGGTTGTTGACACGATACTGCTCCTCTAAAGGCAATTCTGCGAACAGCAAACGTTTCAGGCTGTCGATTCGGGCTTCTTTCCGTTTCATATACAAAGGACGTTCCTCCACTTTCCGGTCGAGTTCACGCAATAAATCCTCCCGCTCGTCGACGAAATAGGGATGAACCGTGAGCGGTCCGAGCAGAATCAAAAAAATGCTTATTATTTTCATGTAACAATACTGTTTTATTGTCCGCAAAGGTACGAAAAACTTTTATACTATATCTACTTATTTGCATAATAAATTGAAAATATTCATCTAAGCTACAATATATTAATAATTATATCCATCTACCTGAAACTTTACCCGGCAACTACCCGAAGAATCAACTCTCAAATTTCCACAATATTTTTGTCCCCTAACTTTAGATTTAATATTTGGTATGAAATTATTTGCAAAACTTATTTTATTCTGTACAATCGCACTGTCGAATGTATGTCTTTTAAAAAGACTACGCCACACCCTATCAACCTTCGACCACTCAAACAAAAATTATGCTGGGACGGGGCGGCGTTTTTTTCAACAACAATTGGCTAAGCCTGACTTCTCTGGTGTCCTGCATTGTGAAAACGAACAACCGTACGGTTCACCGTGTACCCAATGCACAAAACTATCCCGAGTATAATATCAATAAAGTTTTAATCTCAAATTAAATTATGTATGAAAGAAAAAGAAAAGTTCAAAACAGCAAGAAGCCTGTCCGGTTACAGGCGAATGGCCTGGGCGATTGCCCTGGTGGCAAGTTTCAGCATGACGACCGCATTCGCACAACTGACGGTAAAGGGTAAAATCCTCGACGAAACGGGCGAAACGGTCATCGGTGTCAACATCCTCGAAAAGGGGACAGTGAACGGAACCGCGTCCGACACGGACGGAAACTACTCGATTACCGTACAGGACGGGCAGCGGGCAGTACTCCTGTTCTCGTACGTGGGTTACAACACGATTGAAGAAGACGTCAACGGGCGCAGCGAAATCAACATCGCGCTCGAATCGTCGGTAGTGAACCTCGGCGAAGTGGTAGCCATTGGTTACGGTACGCAGACGCGCCGCCAGATTACAGGTTCGGTAGCCAACATTTCGGAAGAAAATTTTAACAAGGGTATCTCGCGCGACGCGGCAGACCTGCTGCAGGGCAAGGTGGCCGGGCTTACCGTCACGAGCGGTTCGGGCGACGTTACCCGCGGCAGCCAGATTCGCCTGCGCGGTACTTCCACTTTGCAGAATGACCAGGGACCGATGATTGTAATCGACGGTATTCCGGGCGGCGACATCTCAACCGTTGCGCCTTCGGATATCGAATCAATCTCCGTCCTCAAAGACGCTTCCTCGCAGGCCATCTACGGCTCGCGGGCAGCCGGCGGCGTCATCCTGATTACCACCAAGCGCGGTTCGGGAATGAAATTGCAGGTTACGTACGACGGATATGCTTCGGCAGACTTCGTCGCCAACAAGCCTCACCTGCTTAGCGCCGCCGAATGGCGCGACGTCAACAACCAACTCGGCAAAGACGTCAGCAGTTTAGACCGCTACGGAGCTGAAACCGATTGGCTAGGCGAAATGCTGCGCACCGGTTTCTCGCAAAACCACGCCGTTTCCCTCTCCGGCGGAGGCTCGAATAACAACTACCGCGCCTCCTACACCTACATGGATCGCAACGGCATCGCACGCGACAACTACATCACGCGCCACAGCTTCCGTTTCCAGTTCCAGCAGCGCGCCATCAACAACCGCCTGCGCATCGACCTGACCGGCTCGGCTTCTCTATCCGACATGCAGTTTCCTTTCCGCGACGACTTTATCCTCGCCTACAACCTGCCGCCGGTTTATCCCGTCAAGGTGGACGGCGAATGGTTTACCGACATGTTCGGGAAATACGACCAGGGAAATCCCGTCCAGAATCAGGATGAAAACTACAATCTCAGGAAGCACAACTACTTTTATGGAGCCGGCAATGTGCTATTCGATATCATGGAAGGCTTAAACGCAAAAGTGCATTTGTATAAGAGTGCGTTTAGCGGCGACCGCAGCCAGTGGTTAGCCCCGACAAACTCCCGCGGACGCGGAACCAATGGCCAGGCCGAGAGGGAAGCCTCCACCATGGAGCGCGACTTGATAGAGTGGACATTTAATTACAACAAAGAGTTTAACAAAAAACATTCGGTCGACGCCATTGCCGGTTATTCCTGGGAAATCAATACATACCAGAACCAGTATTCCAGAGCGACCGACTTTGCCGTTACTTCGATGGGCGCAAATAATATCCAAAGCGGCAACACGCTCAAGGTGGGCGAGGTAACCTCTTCGAAAAACGAGTACAAACTGATATCGTTCTTCGGTCGCGTCCATTACGGCTACGCAGGCAAGTACATGGCTACGGCCACGGTTCGCCGAGACGGTTCCTCCAAGTTCGGCGCGAACCACAAGTGGGGTCTTTTCCCCTCCGTATCGGCCGCATGGGGCGTTACGCAGGAAGATTTCCTGAAAGAAATAAGCTGGATCAACGACCTGAAACTGCGTGCCGGATACGGTGTAACGGGTAATCAGGATGGTCTTCAGCCCTACAAAACGCTCGAACTGTATGAATCCTACGGCACTTATTACAACAACGAATCGGAGTCCATTGCCTACCGCATTTCGCAGAATGCCAACCCCAATCTAAAATGGGAAGAGACCGCCATGTTGAACATCGGACTGGACTTTTCCCTCTTCAACGGGCGCTTGGGCGGAACTATCGAATGGTATGACAAACGTACTACGGATATGATTTACCGCTACGCCGTGCCGACCCCGACCTTTGTATATGACCGCATCTATGCCAACGTGGGCGATATGCTCAACACCGGTATTGAGTTGCTGCTGAACGTGGACGTAGTGCGCGGCAAAGAGTTTAACTACAAAACGTCGGTCAATCTTGCGCACAACAGGAACGAAATTATCCGCCTCTCCAACGATCTCTATACGACCGACCGTATCTACACGGGCGACCCGTGGATTCGCGGAGGCTCCGGCGTTACCTCTCACGTGATTGAGGAAGGACGTCCCGTCGGGCAGTTCTTCATGCTCAAGGCGAAATCCAACCAACTGACGGCTGACGGAAAATTCGAATTTGAAGACATAAACAACGACGGCCAAATCACGGACGATGACCGCACCTACGTGGGCAGCGCACAGCCCGACCTGACTTTCGGCTGGAACAACACCTTCAGCTATAAGAACTGGGATGCCAGCTTCTTTATCCGCGGAACCGTCGGCAACAAGGTGCTGAACAATCCCATCGCCGCTTACGGCAACAATACCTACGTCGACGGAGCGAATGCAATCATGAACGACAACCTCCTGAAGTATAAGGAAAATTCCCGCGTAAGCTCGTTCTATCTTGAAGACGCTTCCTTCGCACGGCTGGATAATATGGCCATCGGCTATACATTCAATACCTCGAAGGTGAACTGGCTGGACAGAGCCCGCATCTATGTAGCCACCCAGAATTTGTTTGTGATAACCGGTTATACCGGTCTCGACCCCGAAGTGGAGCTTTTCCGCGGTAATGCGACCGACGATGACGCCGGACTTTCTCCCGGTATCGAAGCCCGCAACTATTTCCCCAAAGCTCGTTCCATTACGTTTGGAGTAAACTTAACATTTTAAATTTAGACAGATATGAAAAAGAAAATATCCATATTGCTTATTAGCATGATTGTCGGGATGGCCTCCATGCCATCATGTACGGACTTAGATGAGAATGTCTACGACAAACTTCCGGCCGACGGCTTCGGAAGCACGGAAGTAGAAGTGAATGCATTGCTGGGAACGGTCTATAATACGTTGAAGACCTACTGGCCCAACCGGATAGACATGTCCGAGAGCGCAGGTTCCATGTCCGTAAGGCCTACCCGCCGCGGCGGCGACTGGTACGATGGCGGACAATACCGCGAATTCTACATGCACACCTGGACAGCCCAGACAAGCGCTATCCAGAGCGCATGGAACTCCGCTTCTACGGCGCTGGGAACTTGCAATGCGACCATCGACGTATTGAAAAACTCCGAATTTATGACAGACGCCAAGAAAAACGAAACCATCGCTTCCGTGCGGGGCGTTCGCGCTTTCTGGTTCTATATCATGCTGGACTACTGGGGGAATGTCCCCTTAGTGATCGACTATCAGGACAAGGAACTGCCCGCCAACAAATCCCGCCAGGAAGTATTTGACTGGTTGATACAGGAAGTCTCCGAAATAGCCGAACAATGCCCCGATGGCAACTACGGCAACTACGGCAAATTCACCAAAGGCTCGGCCTACTTCCTCTTAGCCAAATTATACCTCAATGCGGAAGCCTGGAAAGTGACCGTGAGCAATGCCTACCCGCAATGTATAACCGCCTGCGATAAAGTATTGGCTATGGGTTACACACTCGAACCGGACTACAAAACCAACTTCGGCATCAGCGACCGTTCGCGCGAGGGCGTCCTTACGACATGCTTCAGCGAATCCAATACCCAGAACACGAACCAACTGATGAACTTTACGCTCCACTACGCCGATAACGCTTCGGAAGGTTCCAAGTACAGTGCATGGAACGGCATTTGCGCCCAGCCGGACTACGTGAAACTCTTCGACGTTGAAGACCCGCGCTACACCACCTCTTTCCGCATCGGGCAGCGCTACGACCTGGTTACCGGGGAGGAACTGAAGACTGGTCACGGCGATCCGCTGAACTACACCGTCGATTTTACCATCATCCCCGGCACCGAATACGACAACGGCCCCTGGGGAGCCGTCGTGCAGGAAGCCGGCGCGCGATGCCAGAAGTGGCCATATTCCACCAGCCTGACCAGCGCCATGGGGAATCATTTCCACATCTTCCGCCTGACCGACATCTACCTCACCAAGGCCGAAGCCCTGCTCCGTTCGGGAGGTGACGTGGCGGAAGCGACCCGCTTAGTGAACACCATCCGCGAACGTGCCTATGGCGATGCAACGCACAACTACGCAACGGTCGACCTGGCGAAAGTGAAGCTCGAACGCCGGTTCGAACTGGCATGGGAATCCTGGTCGCGACAGGACGACATCCGCTTCGGCGATTTCGAGAATGCCTACTGGTCTGCCTCCAACTGTCCCCGCAAAACGGACGAGTATCTGCGGCTCTTTCCTATCCCGCAAACCGCATGGCAAACAAACCAGAATTTGGTGCAGAATCCGGGCTATCCGTCGTTCGGCAACTGACAGACCCACGCTTTTTTGTTTGCCTGTTTAATAAGAATGTGAAATGAAATCAGGGCAGGCGCTGTTTGAACGGCGTCTGCCCTTTTATTATTGCGCACAGCCCGGTTTTGTGCATTGAATGAACCGTTCAAAGACAGTCGTAAATTTTCTCCTTGATGGAAAATAATTTTCTCCTTGATGAAAAAATATTTTCTCCTTGATGGAAAAAAATTTTCTCCCTGATGAAAAAATATTTCCTCCCTGATGGAAAATAATTTTCTCCCTGATGGAATTTTAGAGATGAAAAATAAACAGGATATAACAGTTTATTTATTTCTCATCTCCCGGCAGCGTCTCTCTTTGCCTTCCTCAGCCGGAGATACAGGTACGACCCGAAAATCAGGAGAAGGGATGTTATATGTAGGTACTGTCTTGTCTGCGGAGTGACATGAATGTCTGCGAAGCCCG
>JAISWE010000147.1 GCA_031271175.1 Bacteroidales bacterium
TGTTATGTGAGCATAGAAGATTGCCAGGACAAAACAGACAACGATAAAGCAATGTTGACAATCTATCAGGACATTTGCGATTTTGCGGGATTTATGGAAATACCTGTTCCGGCTATTACCGAAAGAAATCCCGAAGGACTTTTGCGTTCCACTCTGGTTAAATGGGCGGAGATAGTCGCTCCAAAACCGTTGATAGTTTTATTCGATGAAGTGGACGTACTTGTCGATAACGTTATGGTCGACTTTTTACGGCAGTTGCGCGGTGGATTTGCCGGTCGGGGAGTTGGCAAGTTTCCTGTATCCATTGCGCTGGTCGGTATGCGCGACTTAAAAGATTATCTCATCAAATCAAAAGACGGAAAGCCTGTCAATCCGGGTTCGCCATTCAATATCAAAGAAGATTCGGCGATGTTGTCGAACTTTACCAAAGACGACGTCTCTAAATTATTTGCTCAGCGGACGGAAGAAACCGGACAGCAAATCACGCAGGAAGCGCTCGATTATGTCTATGAACAGTCCAACGGACAGCCATGGATTGTAAATTCTTTGTTTAAGCGAGCTACTCTCCGTATTCTGGATGACGAAAGTACGGAAACCGTCACTTTGGAGCATATCCGGCAAGCGCGTGAACAGATGATTATGGCGCGTGAAACACATCTTGACGCTTTGGCATATCGTTTGGAAGACACCCGGATACGTAATGTGATAGAATCGTTGATTACCGGAGAATCAAATCCTTCGCTGGCAAACAGTGAGGCATTCAGACTGTGTATGGATCTTGGTTTGGTAAAGATAGAAAAAAATGTTCTGCAAATAGCCAATCCGATATACAAAGAAGTCATTGCACGACAAATGACTTTCAGCACGCAGTTGGCAATACCAGAGCCGTCATGGCAATGGCAAAAACCGAATGGTGAATTGGATATGGACAGTTTATTGCAGGAATTTCAAAAGTTCTGGCGTCGTCATTCGGCGATATGGGAAGAAAAATCCGATTATACCGAAGCCTTTCCGCATCTGCTGCTGATGTCATTCCTGCAACGTGTTACAAACGGAGGCGGAGATATCGACAGAGAATATGCTGCCGGTCGGGGACGTATGGATCTATTGGTGGAATATGCAGGGAAATATTATATCATCGAAATAAAAATCATTCATTATTACGACAGTCCCGCCATTGTCAAAGAAGAAGGTCTGGAGCAGATTCTGAAATATCGTGATACAATAGACGCTTCGATTCCGGCTTATTTAGTGATTTTCGACCGTCGTCCAAAAGCAAAAGAACTGTCGTGGGACGAAAAAATTTCGTGGACAGTCGATGAGGCAAGTAAGATAACGATATTGGGATGTTAACCCAATTGGGGGAGTATGCCATTGAAACAAGCACTCACTCATCCGGTTATATTTTTTGCGCATCACTTAGTGATTCATCGTCCGGAAGCGTTGTGGTCGCTGTTTGACATTCGCCCCTTATCCTTTTACTGCATTTCGGGATAAAAGGCGGAAAACAGGTCATTCATCGAGCGGGTGTCGTTGCCCGACAGGCGGGTGTCTTCTTTCATCAAGAGATTGAAATCAATCTCTTGCAGGGTTTGCGTTTCTGCAATGGCGCCGTTTTCCATTTTAATGGTACGAAAGGGGTATTTTTTTAGCAAATTGTAGTTGTGCGTAATCATGACAACGGTTTGTCCTGCTTCCTTGACGCTGATGAGTAAATCCATAATTTCCGTCGATGTTTCCGGATCAAGATTACCTGTAGGTTCATCGGCAAGGATAAGGTCGGGATGGTTCAGCAACGCACGCGCAATCACCACTCGTTGCTGCTCGCCACCCGAAAGTTGATGCGGCATTGCGTATTTTTTCTCATCAAGACCTACTTTTTGCAATACCTCTTCGATCCGTTTTACGGCAGGCTTATGTTTCCAACCGGTAGCCTGAAGAACAAACATCAGGTTAGCATGTACGTTACGATCGGTCAACAATTGAAAATCCTGAAACACAATGCCCATCTTCCTCCGAAGGTAGGGAATCTGTTTCTTCTTCAACTTGTGCAAAGGATAGCCGTTCACAACGGCTTCTCCTTTTTTTAAAGGTAATTCGGCGCTCATGGTCTTAATCAGGCTGGTTTTCCCGCTTCCCACTTTTCCTATGAAATAGACAAACTCCCCACGCGCTATGGAAAAACTGATATCTTTCAGTATCAAATGACTTCCGTAAAAGATACTGACATTGCTGAACGAAACAACAGGCATTTTACATGATTTAGGCAGCAAAATTATAATTGAAAACCGAGAATAAAAAATTAACTTGAAAAATTATACCTCCTATTTTGTCCCATTTTTGAATTTTTAACTATTTTTAACACAAATATCGGAGATAACGCCTTAAATTTGTAAAAATATAATATCTGATGAATATGTCGCTTTTTGCTAAAATAAGACAAATAACGTACCTCCTTTTGTCCGGCTGTCTGCTTTCGGTACACGCCCAGGATTTTGACCTTCAGTCCCTCATCCCTGCCGATACCTCCATTGTGATCCGACAATTGGACAACGGTTTGAAATATTACCTTCGTTACAACGCAAAGCCTGAAAAGCGGGTAGAATTTCGGCTGGCAGTGAAGACGGGATCTATCTGCGAAACAGACCAGCAGAAGGGATTGGCGCATTTTGTGGAACACATGTGCTTCAACGGCACTGAAAATTTCAAGGAAAATGACTTGATCAAACTGCTGGAAGAGATGGGTGTCAAGTTCGGAAATGACTTGAATGCCTATACAAGTTTTGACGAAACAGTGTATCGGTTGCAGGTTCCATCCGACCGTACCGATTTGATGGACAAAGCCTTTCAAATTATGGAAGACTGGGCGCACCAGGTAAGTTTTGCCGACAAGGAGATTGATGCGGAACGGGGCGTGATTGTCGAGGAATGGCGGATGGGCTTGGGCGCCAATGACAGGATGCTCCGCAAATATCTTCCCGTGATGTTCCACGGCTCCCGTTACGCCGAACGCCTTCCCATCGGCGACATGGACATCGTGAAAAACGCTCCCTACGAAGAATTGCGCCGTTTCTACCGCGACTGGTACCGCCCCGAACTGATGGCGCTGGTGGTGGTGGGAGACATGCCGGTGAAAGAGATGGAAGAAAAGGTGAAAAAACATTTCGCAGGCATTGAAAATCCGAAAAATGCGCCGGAAAGGATCAAATATGACATGCCGGGCAACAAAGAACCGCTGATAGCCATCGTAACCGACAAGGAAGCAACACGTACCATTGTACAAATGCTGACCAAACTGCCCAAATCGCCCGTGACAAGGGTAGAAGATTACCGAACACTGTTGGTACAAACGCTGTACAACAACATGATCAACCATCGATTTGAAGAGATCGCCCATGACCCCGACGCACCCTTTCTTTATGCCGGCTCTTCTTACGGCGATTTCTACGGGCCAACGGATGTTTACGCTTCGGTGGCAATGGCGAAAGAAAACGAGATAGACCGCTCATTGCTGGCCTTGCTCACCGAAAACGAACGGGTGAAAAAATTCGGATTCACTCAAAGCGAACTGGAGCGCGAAAAACAGGAAATTCTCGCCCGTTATGACAAAATCGACAAAGAAGCGGGAAAAAACACCTCCGGCGAGCTTGTGGACGAATATGTCCGCAATTTTATTGACGGCGAACCTATCCCGGGACCAAAACTGGAAAATGCATACGCGCAGCATTTCATGCCGGGCATCGCGCTGGAAGAAGTCAACCGCTTAGCCCAACAATGGGTGACCGACGACAATCTCTGTGTGATTGTTACGGCGCCGGAAAAAGAAACCGCCAAAATCCCCACAGAGGAAGACATTATCAGCATGTTGCAAACGGCCAAACAATCCGACATTACCGCATACGTCGATCAGGTGGTCGATCAACCGCTGATAGCCTCGCTGCCCGAAGGCAGCAGGGTATTCCGCCGCAAAGACAACCCCGACTTCGGCACCACGGAACTGACCTTTATGAATGGCGTGAAAATCATGCTGAAACATACCGATTTCCAAAACGATGAGATCTTATTTGCCGGTTTCAGTCCGGGAGGCACCTCCGTCTATACCGACGAAGACTATATGTCGGCAACGATGGCTGCGGGAATCGTTTCGCAAAGCGGATTGGGCGAATTTGACCAGATCGCCCTCGGCAAAAAGCTGGCAGGAAAAACGGTACGTCTTTCGCCGTATATCAGCGAGCTGTGGGAAGGCCTCGGCGGATCGACCACACCCAAAGATTTGGAAACCCTGCTACAGCTCAACTACCTGCATTTCACCGCCGCTCGCCGTGACGAAGAGGCTTTTAAAGCCTACATGTCCCGCATCAGAAATCAAGTGCAAAACATGAAAAGCAATCCAATGAATGCCTATATGGATACGCTCTACCGGATCGTATCCTGCCACCATCCACGAACTGTTGTCATTCCAAGTGAAAAACAACTGGAACAAATCAACCTGAACAATGCCATGAACATTTTCCACGACCGTTTTGCCGATGCAAGCGATTTTAGCTTTGTTCTGGTCGGTAATTTTGAACTGAAGACGCTGATCCCCTTGCTGGAAAAATATCTCGGCGGACTGCCGTCGAAGCAGCGCAAGGAAACATGGCGCGACGTAACGCCCCAATTCCCGCAGGGCATTGTCCGTTACAACGATCCGCGCAATTCGGAACCGCAAAGCCGCGTGAACATTTTCATGAAAGGCGATTTCAAATGGAAATACAAAGAACGCCTGCAATTCTCCCTCCTTCGCGATATTTTGAACATCAAATTGCGGGAATCCATGCGCGAAGACCAGGGAGGCGTTTACGGCGTGCAACTGTCCGCCTCTGCCGGCCCCTATCCCAAACCGACCTATTCGGTAACGGTACAGTGGGGATGCGCACCGGAAAATGCCGATAAACTGGAAAATGCCGTCTTTGCCGAAATGAACAAAATCAAAACCGAAGGACCACAACCGGTTGATTTGAACAAAGTGAAAGAAATCATGATCCGCGAACGGGAAACAAGTATGAAAGAAAATGCCTGGTGGCAAAATACTTTGCTCAATGCTTATCGTTACAACGAACCGCCGGTGAGCCTCGAAGAATTTAAAAAAGCCGTACAAGCCATCACCGCCAAAGACATCAAAAACATTGCCCGTAAATACCTCAGCGATACCAATTACGTGGCAGGTCGATTGATGCCGGCCGAAACAACGGACAATTGAAAAAGGGATCGTGCGGTTGCCCTCCTCCCCTCCGATACCATTTTCGAGGATGGAGGAAGATCGCTCGCTTTATGCAAAAATTTTCGAGGATGGAAGAAAAATGTCATGCATGAAACCCTCACCCCGTCATATTTACCCCGTCTATGATTGTAATCGTTTGGTAAACAAAAGAAAAAAAAGTAAGAAAAACAGGAGCTGAAATACAAATACACGCTGCCGGATGGAACCAAATGCCGCATCTCCGAGACGCTCATCTTCCGCAACCGCATCCGCGACGTGCAGGAAAATGGCCTTTATATCAACGAATGGAGAGGCATCGAATAATAAAACCTTCCCGCAACGCATGAATATGCTTTTTTCCCAAAATAAACTTTTCTACAGATGAGGAAACGCCGTTTTTCAAAAAATAGCCTTCCCACAGATGATGAAACGTCTTTTT
>JAISWE010000157.1 GCA_031271175.1 Bacteroidales bacterium
GACCAATATTATGTCAACACGACCGGACGGAATGACATCGTCGGCGCCAAAGTCGCCCGCGATGACGCGCATGTCTATTTTTACGTCGAAACCGATGCGGCGCTTACGCCAAAGACCGACCGCAACTGGATGATGCTCTTTATCGACATTGACCGGGATCCGGCGACCGGCTGGAATGGATACGATTACGTTGTCAACCGGATTACGCCCGGAAAAAAAGCGGTCATAGAGAAGAATGTCGGCGGACGCTGGGAATGGGAACAGGCTGCAGAAATAGACTATGCCGTAACCGGGAACAGGCTTGAACTGAAAATCCCCCGTCCGGTATTGGGCCTGTCAGGGAAAGCCATCGACCTGGAGTTTAAATGGAACGACAACATGCAGGAAAACGGCAATATCATGGATTTTTACATCAACGGCGACACAGCGCCCGGCGGCCGGTTTAACTTCCGCTACCGAGAGGAATGAGCAACCGTGATTTTGACGAAAGAAGGAATTTGATACGGAGAATATTACGAACGGCATTGTCTATGGTCTCCATCTTCATTTTTCCTTCATTGATATTTTCATAAAGCCTAATGTCAATGACTGTCATATACAATACGCCAACTTTTAAACAATCCAATCCAAGTATCAGAAAAAAGCCGTCGTCCCCCATAGAAGAGCAAGAAAATTACTTAACTTTGACGCGCCTATAGATTGGTTTTATAAAAAAGTTGCATTGGTTACTTGAATCTGCGGCGGCTCTTTTTTTTCAAAAAATTTTCCGGTATAAAAAAAAATAATTAAATTTGTGGTTTATTTCTTAGTACGAGAAATATTTATTTTATTGATAATTATATTTTTAGTTTAACATGAAATTTCTTGCATCAAGTTCAGAATTGCTAAATCACTTACAGGCAATCAGTAAAGTCATCAACAGCAAAAATACCTTGCCGATATTGGACAATTTTTTGTTCAAATTGGAGGGAAATGTTCTGGAAATTACGGCATCGGATTTGGAGACCACGCTGATAACCAGAATGACGCTGGCCAATGTGTTGGAAGAAGGCTCCATCGCTATTCCTGCGCGGTTTATTGTTGAATATCTTGGTAAGTTTGCGGATCAACCGCTGACCTTCCACATCGACCCCGAAACATTTGCCATTCAGATCATTTCGGAAACAGGAGAATCGAACATTGTAGGAAGTCCTGCGGATGATTTTCCACAGCTTCCCGAGTTGAAAGCAGATATGATTACTCCTTTGCAGATACCGGCCGAAGTGGTACTGCAAGGCATCTCCAAAACCATCTTCGCCACCGGCGAAGACGAGTACCGTCCGGTAATGAACGGCATCTTTTTTGAATTAAGCCCGGACAACATTACTTTAGTGGCTTCCGATTCCCACCGGCTGGTACGTTACCGGAGAAACGACGTCAAAGCGGAAAAAGCAGGCTCCTTCATCCTGCCCAAAAAACCGGCCTCTTTACTGAAAATCGTTCTGGCAAAAGAGCCTCAAAATGTGGAAATCACTTTCGACGACAAAAATGCGATGTTTCGGCTTTCCGACTACACCATGATTTGCCGGCTGGTAGAAGGAACCTTTCCGGCATATAACTCGGTGATTCCCGTCGATAACCCCAACAAGATGATCATCGATCGGATAGAATTTCTCAATTCGTTGCGGCGCGTACAGATGTTTGCCAACCAGGCGACCAACCTTGTGAAAATGGAGTTGAGAACCAATCAGGTCACTGTTTTCGCGCAAGACATTGATTTCTCCATTCAATCGCACGATACGCTGAAAAGCCAATACGACGGCATGGAAATGAACATCGGGTTCAAGGTCAACTTCCTTTCGGAACTGATCTCCAATCTGTCGTCCGCCAATATCATGCTGGAAATGTCCGATCCCTCGCGTGCCATTCTCGTGTTGCCGGTAGAAACCGACATTGAAGGCGAAGACATTCTGATGCTGACCATGCCGATGACCGTTGGAGAATGACGCTTTCCCTGAAAAATTCACTGGTGATTTTCGACCTTGAAACGACAGGGATGGATATTGTTCATGACCGGATTGTTGAGTTGTCCTATCTGAAGATTTTTCCCGACGGACAGGAAGAAACGCGAACCTATCGCGTCAATCCCACCGTTCCGATACCGGAAGAAGTTACCGCCATTCACGGCATCCGCGATGAAGACGTGAAAGACGCGCCTACTTTCGGGGAGCTTGCCGGAACACTGGTCAATGTCTTCGAAGGCTGCGATATTGCAGGATACGGTTCTAACAAGTTCGACTTGCCGCTGCTGGCAGAAGAATTTTTGCGCGCTGATGTGGAATTTGACTTGAAAAAGCACAAGTTCATCGACGTGCAGGTGATCTTTCACAAGCGCGAACAGCGTACCCTGTCGGCCGCCTACCGGTTTTACTGCGGGAAGGAACTCATCAACGCCCACAGCGCGGAAGTTGATGCACGCGCCACCTATGAAGTGCTTCAATCACAGCTCGACATGTACGACGATCTTCCGAACGACATAGAACAGCTGTCCGAATATTCCGCACACACGAAAGCCGTTGATTTTGCGGGACGCATCATCCTGAACGACAAGGACGAAGAGATTTTCAATTTCGGAAAACACAAAGGCCGGAAAATCACCGATGTACTGGAAAAAGATCCTGCCTTTTATGCGTGGATGATGAACAGCGATTTTCCGCAATACACCAAAAACGTATTTACCCATCTTAAACTGCAACACAGTAATAAGAAGTAAACAGTAATAAGAAGTAAAATGTCCTCTTCAAAAGTTATTTCATCGAAAAACGCCCCCCAAGCCATCGGCCCCTACAGCCAGGCGATAGAAGTCAACGGCATGTTGTTCATTTCCGGACAGATACCGATTCATCCGGCAACAGGAAAAATCGAAGGCCGCAACATTGCGGAACAGACCGAGCAGGTATTGCAAAACATCGGCGCCATCCTTTCCGCCGCCGGATATTCTTTTGCCGATGTAGTAAAATCGACCTGCCTGTTGGCCGACATGAAAGATTTTCGGGAGATGAACGCCGTGTATGCGCGGTATTATCCGGCAAATGCGCCGGCACGGGCGGCATTCGCCGTAAAGGAACTGCCCATGAATGCGCTGGTGGAAATAGAAACCATTGCCGTAAAATAAGATGGACTGGCTAAATGACTTGATCTGGGGAACGGGAATCGCACATTCCATCTTCATCCTTTCGATCGTGATTTCCGTCGGCATATTGCTGGGAAAAGTAAAAATTTTCGGCATTTCGTTCGGCATGACGTTTGTCCTTTTCATGGGAATTTTCATGGGACATTTCGGATTTCGTATTCACAACGACATCCTTCACTTTTTCAGGGATTTTGGCCTGATTTTGTTTGTTTTCTCGGTCGGGATGCAGGTCGGTCCCGGATTTTTTTCTTCCTTCAAGAAAGGCGGCATCACGTTGAACCTGCTGGCTGCCGCCGTTGTGCTGCTCGGAGTGCTTACTACCATCGTTGTCCGCTACATCTCGCAAATGCCGATGTCCACCATGGTGGGCGTCATGTCGGGAGCGGTCACCAACACGCCGGGGCTTGGCGCCGCACAACAGACATTCGGCGAATTAAGAGGCACACCGGACGAAACCATCGCCCTGGGCTACGCCGTAGCCTATCCGCTGGGCGTTGTAGGCATCATCCTTTCCATGCTGTTTGTCCGTCATCTCTTTCACGTCAATCTTGAAAAAGAAACGGAACAAATCCATCTGCAAAACAACACCCACACGCACAGCGCCATTACGATCTCCCTGACAGTGAAAAATCCGGCTGTTTTCGGCAAATCCATCGGACATCTGGCTGCTTTGCTGCGTCCGAGAGAATTTGTCATATCCCGGATTTGTTATTTTGAAGACAACCGGATCGACATTGTAAAATCAGACACGTTACTGCAGGAAGGCGACAAAATATTTGTCATCACCACTGCCGACGATGCGGAAACCATCAAGACCTTTGTGGGCGAAGAAATACAGATGGACAGAAAACAGTGGATTCCAGCACAAAGCGAATTTATCAGCCGCCGGATCGTGGTTACCAAGCCCGGACTGAACGGAAAACGACTGGGAGACCTTCAAATCAGGCAATTACATGCAGTAAACATCACACGGCTCAATCGTTCGGGCGTTGACCTGGTGGCCAATCCCAACCTGACCCTTCAACTGGGCGATCGCCTGACGGTAGTGGGCAGCGAATTAGGAGTGAACAAAGTATCTGAAGCGCTGGGCAATTCGCTAAAACGCCTGAACGATCCCAACCTGATCTCCATTTTTGTGGGCATCGGGCTGGGGATTATCCTGGGCAGCATTCCTTTCCATTTTCCGGCTATCCCGCAACCGGTAAAACTCGGTCTGGCAGGAGGCCCGCTGATCGTTGCGATTCTTATCAGCCGGTTCGGCTATCGTTACAAACTGATTACCTACACCACGCAAAGCGCCAACCTGATGCTGCGCGAAGTAGGGATAGCGCTGTTTCTCGCGTGCGTAGGACTGGGCGCCGGGGAACATTTTATATCCACTATTGTCCACGAAGGCGGCTGGAAGTGGATGGCATACGGTTTCATCATTACGCTGCTTCCTCTGTTGATAGTAGGTTTTATCGGACGTCGCTTCTTCAGGTTGAATTATTTCACACTGATGGGACTGATAGCGGGAAGCACCACCGACCCGCCCGCACTGGCTTATGCCAATACCACAGCAGGAAGCGACACGCCTGCCGTGAGTTACGCCACAGTTTATCCCCTCACCATGTTTTTGAGGGTCATCGCCGCCCAACTCATCATCCTTTTCTGCTATGCCTAAATTACCGGATAGATGACCTTGACCTACGAACAAATCATGAGCGAACTGAAAGGCAAACAGTATCGTCCCATCTACTTCCTGATGGGTGAAGAGCCTTATTTTATCGACGCCGTCACGGACTACATCGCGGAACATGCGCTTCAAGAACACGAAAAAGCATTCAATCTGAGTGTGATGTACGGCAAAGACGTTACCATATATCAGGTGATCGACGCCGCCAAACGTTTTCCGATGGGTGCGTCCCGGTCAGTAGTCATTGTCAGGGAAGCACAGGACGTTACCGATCCGGACGACAAACGCACAAAAGGAAAAATGGACAAGCTACTGTTTTATGCCGAAAAACCGCTTCATTCTACTGTGCTGGTGATCGCCTACAAGTACAAAAAAGCGCTGGATAAGCGTTCAAAATTGTACAAACAGTTGGAAAAAACGGCAGTGATACTTGATGCGAAAAAAATATACGAAGACAAGATTCCCGGCTGGATCGACAACTACCTGTCCGGACACGGCTATACCATTGATCCGAAAGCCGCATTGCTGCTCACCGATTATCTGGGCAATGAATTGGGCAAGGTCGTCAATGAACTGGATAAGTTGATCATTGCCCTTTCCGGAGAAAAAACGCGCAAAATCACCGCCGATCATATCGAGAAAAATGTCGGCATCAGTAAGGAATACAATGTTTTTGAACTTCAAAATGCCTTGGGGGAAAAAAATATTCTGAAAGCAAACCGAATCGTATGCTACTTTTCCCAAAACCCAAAAGAGCACTCCCTGGTAGGGATTGTGGCTAACCTGTTCGTTTTTTTTGAAAAATTATTGAAATATAGCTATTTATCAGACAAATCGCAAGCGATTGCCATTTTCAAGATGAATCCCTATTTTTTGAGAGATTACGAAAACGCCGCCCGAAAATACCCTGCCGGTAAACTGGTACAAATCATTTCCTTGTTGCGCGAATATGATCTGAAATCGAAAGGGATAGGCAGTTCATCTGCCTCCGACGGCGATTTGATGCGGGAAATGATCTATAAAATCATGCACTGAAAAAATACCATAAATGTGCTATTGCAAATCGTTATTTATGCCCTTATCTTTGCGGCATAAAATTTAATCTAAAGATCTATCAATATGTCAAAAATAGCAAAAAAATTAACGGATTTAGTAGGCAATACTCCGTTATTGGAGTTGGTTGCTTACGCAAACAAGCAGGGTTTACAGGCTAAAGTGATTGCGAAGTTGGAATATTTTAATCCGGCAGGCAGCGTTAAAGACAGAATTGCTCTGGCAATGGTGGAAGACGCCGAACAAAAGGGGATATTGAAACCGGGCGCAACCATCATCGAGCCGACCAGCGGCAATACAGGTATCGGACTGGCATTTGTAGCCGCATCGAAAGGTTACAAGCTCACGCTTACCATGCCCGAAACGATGAGTCTGGAACGCCGTAATCTGCTGAAAGCGCTGGGCGCCAATCTTGTACTTACTCCCGGATCGGAAGGGATGAAAGGGGCTATTGCAAAAGCGGATGCGCTGAAAGCGGAAATACCCGGTTCTGTGATTCTGCAACAGTTTGAAAACCCTTCCAACCCTGCCATTCATTACACGGCGACAGCCGAAGAAATTTGGCGCGATACCGACGGTCAGGTGGACATCATTGTGTCGGGCGTGGGAACAGGCGGAACAGTCAGCGGGGTAGGCAAACGCCTGAAAGAACTGAAACCTTCGGTAAAAATTGTGGCTGTAGAACCGAAAGATTCTCCCGTATTGTCGGGTGGAAGTCCTGGGCCTCACAAAATTCAGGGCATCGGCGCCGGATTCGTACCCAAAATCTTCGACAGATCGGTAGTCGACAGCATCCTCACCGTTTCGAACGACGAAGCCATCCGTACCGGTCGCTGGTTGGCCGAAACAGAAGGACTGCTGGTGGGTATCTCCTCCGGAGCAGCAGTTTTTGCAGCTACGGAACTGGCAAAGCTTCCCGAAAATAAAGGGAAAAACATTGTTGTAGTACTGCCGGATACGGGAGAACGCTATCTTTCCACAGTACTTTATGCTTTTGAAGAATATCCATTGTAGTATTATTTCATTTTGTTTAGCAGAAGGGCGTACCCTAAAAGGGCGCCCTTTTTAGCATGTAGGACTGCTCAACGGTGAATGAAGTATTTCAATTAATCCCGAACTCCGTCATATTTAGTGTCTGCACGGAAATGCACAATATCTAAATTGATGGAGACTTGTATGAGAAAAAGGATTCGAATCTTTTTCCTTCGCTTCATTGACATTTTGTATAAGACATTGAATTATCCATCACATCGTCAACCAAGTCCCGCAGGGACTTCACTTTATTAACCGTACACTTCAGTGTACGGATTATCCATCACATACCCGCAAAGTCCCGCAGGGACGACACTTTGTAGACAACGAAAAAAGTGTCGTCCCTGCGGGACTTTGCGGTCGTCGCCGGCATCCGTATGCTGAAGCATACGGTTAATAAAGTGTCATCCCTGCGGGATGAATACACTCGAAAATATGCAGTTATGAAAAGTGTCATTTTGTCGAGTCTCTGGTGCTACCTTTGTTGAGTCTCTGGTGCTACCTTTGTTGAGTCTCTGGCGCTACCTTTGTCGAGTCTCTGGCGCTACCTTTGTTGAGTCTCTGGTGCTACCTTTGTCGAGTCTCTGGTGCTACCTTTGTCGCATCTCTGGTGCTACCTTTGTTGAGTCTCTGGTGCTACCTAAGTCGCGTCTCTTACGCTACCTAAGTCGCGCCTCTTACGCTACCTGAGTTCGAGTGGATTCATCCCGCAGGGATGACACTTTATTAACCGTATGCTTTAGCTTACGGTTGGTCCATCACATCGTCAACCAAGTCCCGCAGGGACTTCACTTTATTAACCGTATGCTTTAGCTTACGGTTGGTCCATCACATCAGCAACTAAGTCCCGCAGGGACGATACTTTGTTGACAACGAAAAAAGTGTCGTCCCTGCGGGACTTTGCGGTCGTCGCCGGCATCCGTATGCTGAAGCATACGGTTAATAAAGTGTCATCCCTGCGGGATGAATCCACTCGAAAATATGCAGTTATGAAAAGTGTCATTGTAAACGCAGTGACGAATGTACGAAAATTTTCAGACAATATAATAGTTTTCGGGCAGACACTAAATAAAAGGTTTTGTAATCCAAATCACAAACTCTCCGAACGATTGGACTGCAACTCCAATCGGACAGGTGTATAAGTTTTTTGAATGTCGGCATCTCTGAAACCTCCGACACGTCTGTTGAAATATAAATACTAAACGCCAAACCTCA
>JAISWE010000174.1 GCA_031271175.1 Bacteroidales bacterium
AGGAAGTGAAACATGTATCAGCGACGACAAATTTTTGAAGGCGCAGGCAACGAAAGCCTTTTCCTTTGGGGAGCGCGGCAAACAGGAAAAAGTACGCTGTTGAAACAACTTTTTCCCAATGCTTTGTGGTTCGATCTGCTCCTGACGAGCGATTATGGACGATTGCTTAGAAATCCCGGACTTATTCGCGAAATGATTTCGGTAAATCCTTCGATTTCGCTGGTAGTCATTGACGAAATACAGCGATTACCGGGACTGTTAAACGAAATTCATTGGCTTATTGTCAATAAAGGCATCCGGTTTATCATGAGTGGTTCAAGTCCTCGCAAAATCTTGCACTCCGGCGCTAATTTGCTTGGAGGAAGGGCTTTGCGTTATGAATTGTATCCGCTGACGAGTAGCGAAATCCCCAATTTCGATTTGTTGCGGGCAGTCAACAATGGCTTGTTACCCAAACATTATGACACGCCTAATGCGAAAAAATTGCTTTCTGCGTATATCGGCAGTTATTTAAGAGATGAAATTGCTGCGGAAGCCCAATTGAGAAACATTGCCATTTTTAGTCGTTTTTTGGAAATGGCCGCTTTAACGAATGGCGAAATAGTTAATTATACGAATATTGCCACCGATGCAGGCGTAAGCGTTCCCACTGTGAAATCGTATTTTCAGATTTTGGAAGATACTTTGTTGGGACGGTATTTGCCTTCGTTTCAAAAGAAACCCAAACGTCGCGTGATTATGGCGCCGAAATTCTACCTGTTCGATACAGGCATAGTGCATATATTGTTAAACAGAGGAAAAATTGAAATCGGCACGGAATTATTCGGGAAAGCGTTCGAACATTTTATCTACGAAGAGATTTACGCCCACAGCCGGTATTCCGATTTGAATTATCCGCTGGCGTATTGGCGTACTGCCTCACAACTTGAAATCGACTTTGTGCTTGGCGACCATGAAGTTGCTGTGGACGTGAAGGCAACAAACGAAATTCAACATCGTCACCTGAAAGGATTAAAGGCATTTGACGAAGAGTATCCGGTTAAAAAGTTAATAATGGTCAGCAACGACCGTTATCTCCGCATGGTGGACAAGGTGTTGATACTTCCATGGCAAATGTTTCTGCAACAATTGTGGAACGGTGCCATAATTGCGTAATGGTTATAGATTTTTTTGCTAATAAAAATATGTCAATAGAATTGAAACACAAATCAACAGTAGAAGAAATTCGTCAAAATTTCGACAATGACGTCGAGCGGTTTACCCATCTCGACACCGGACAGATTTCAACCATCGACGCCAAATATGCTTTGGAATTGATTACGGAAACTGCCAAAAGACTTGAACCTTACGCAAAAAACTTGCTGGATGTCGGGTGTGGCGCCGGAAACTACACTTTGACAATGTTGCAAAAAACGCCCCATCTGAATTGTACACTTGTGGATTTGAGTAAACCGATGCTGGACAAGGCGTTAGAGCGTGTTGTGGCGCAAACGGGAGGAAAAGTCAAAATCGTGCAGGGCGATATACGCGATGTAGCGTTAGAAGAGAATCATTTCGATATTATTCTGGCGGGCGCCGTTTTGCACCACTTGCGTGACGACAGCGATTGGGAAAAGGTGTTCGAAAAACTCTATAATTTGTTGAAACCCGGCGGTTGCCTGATGATTTCGGATTTGGTCCGGCAGAACAACGAGGTATTGACCGAATATTTTTGGCAACGATATGCCGAATATTTAGACGAAACAGGCGGACAGGATTATCGCCGAAAAGTCTTGGAACACATAGCAGAAGAAGATTCGCCACAGTCAATAACCTATCAGTTGGAACTGATGAAAAAAGTAGGGTTTAGAAATGTGGAAGTCTTACATAAAAATGTCTGCTTCGGCGCTTTCGGCGGTGTAAAATGAAAATGGAAAGGAAGTGATATGTCAGAAAATCAAAACATAATATAATGGGCTGGAATGATGTGGAATTTCATGAAAATCAGACCGTTAAAAATCTTTTAGCCAACATTCTTCCCGCCCGTACAACCCCGATATTGCCAACACTTTTTTCCGTAGCGGTGATGTCGAGGCTTGGGTACGCGGGATGGACAAGATTATCGAACGATAAATTCCGTAGCTATAAGGACTCCAAATCTTCCGGTTTTACGCTGATGATTTTATCGTCTTTCATAATAACCAGTTCCTGATTATTCCGTTTTTTGTAATCAAGCAGTTTGCGGTAAGATATTTCGAGACCTGTTAAGATTTTATTCATGATAGCATCATCATCATCATCTTCTGTTCTCAAAACATTTTTATCATCTGTTTCCATCATATTTTTTTAATTTATTAAATTCATATTCACTAACAACAACAAGGGTATTTGTATTTTGAAAAGGCGATAATCCTCTTGCAATTTCGTCGGCGTTCACAAATTCCCGACAATTCAGCATTTCGGGCAAGATGGTAAATGAAGCAGTTGTTTTCCCTGCTCCGTTGCATCCGGCTATTATGTATAAATCATGATCCATCTTGCAAATGATATAAAAACCCGGCTTCACCATCGACGTCCGATCGTCAAAAGAGAAAGTTCCCGGCACTGCGTTGCAAAATTACATGAAAATTCTGCGATTTCCAAGTGCGCACGAAATGAAAAAAGTTTTTTTTACAGAGGAAAGGTACAAATTTTTTTCATCTGCAATGCTATACCTCGGACGTCCTTGGGGCGCGAAAAAGGAAAACAGCAAAAAGCGTTTCGTTTCATCCTTATTTGACGATAAATAAGGTGGAATCAAAAATTTTATGTTAATTTTGCCGACTTTGTATTTTTATTAAATTTAGGATGGGATATGTTATATTATTCAAAAGGCGCTAAGGACATGGTTTTCACAACCGGCGAGCTGCAGGATGCCCTGACCGGTATTTTTGAAAAGCTGGGAAAACGTTCGAAAGTATTGGCATTGCCGCCCGATTTTACCCGTTTTCATTCGTTTGCGGGAGCCATCACCGAGATGGCGTGGCGATATTATGGCAATGCGCTGACCGACGTGCTGCCTGCGCTGGGAACGCACGCTCCGATGACCGGTAGTGAAATCGGACGCATGTTCGGTAATGTGCCTTCCGGCTTATTTCGTGTGCACGACTGGCGCAACGATGTCGTCACTGTGGGTACCATTCCCTCGGAACTGGTGCATCGCCTCTCCGAAGGCAAAGTGGACTATTCGTGGCCGGCGCAAGTCAACAGCTTAGTGATGCATGGCGGCCACGATCTCATCCTGTCGATCGGACAGGTTGTACCGCATGAAGTCATCGGGATGGCCAACTATAACAAGAATATTTTTGTAGGAACGGGCGGTGCGGAAGGGATCAACAAGAGCCATTTCGTAGGGGCGGTATATGGAATGGAGCGTATCATGGGACGCGCCGAATCGCCCGTCCGAAGTTTGCTGAATTACGCTTCCGAACATTTTACCCGCCATTTGCCCATCGTGTACATCCAGACGGTTGTCGGCAAAGACGACGCGGGCAAGTTGCAGATACGCGGGTTATATGCCGGCGACGACTTCGAATGTTTCCGTTTGGCTGCCGAACTGTCGTTGCAGGTAAATTTCCTGATGGTGGAAAAACCTGTTCGCAAAGCGGTGGTGTGGCTTGATCCGGAAGAGTTCAAAAGTACCTGGCTGGGCAACAAAAGCGTCTATCGCACGCGAATGGCGCTTGCTGACGGGGCAGAACTGATCGTGCTGGCCCCCGGACTGAAAGAATTTGGCGAGGACAAAGAAATAGACCGCCTTATTCGAAAATACGGCTATGCCGGCACTCCCGCCACACTTGAGGCCGTGCGGAAAAACGCCGACTTGAGTCAAAATCTCAGCGCGGCAGCTCACCTTATACACGGCTCCAGCGAAGGACGCTTTACCGTGACTTACTGTCCGGGACACCTCACACGCAGGGAAATAGAAAGTGTGCATTTCAACTATGCCCCGCTGGAAGAAATGCTGCAACGATATAACCCCCAAACGTTGACCGACGGCTTCCATACCCTGCCCGACGGCGAGGAGATATGCTACATTTCCAATCCCGCATTGGGGCTATGGGCGCACAAAAGCCGCTTCGAACAGCATCTTCCCTGAAGCGCAGGGTCGGGAAAGACCCTTTTGTGCCTGCCGGTGATCAGTTGTAGGGCAATTCGCCGTGCTCGTAAATGTCCAATCCTTCTTCTTCCACTCGTGGCGATACACGTACCCCCACCGTTTTATCTACAATGAAAAAAAGGATAGTGGTGAGGACGGCGCTGTAGGCAATGGTGGCCACCGTAGCGATAATTTGTACCCACAATTGGTGCCAGTCGCCGTAAAGCGCGCCCTGTGCGCCGCCGGAGATAATCTTTGTGGCAAACACGCCGGTAAGGATGGAGCCGATGATGCCTCCTATCCCATGCACGCCGAAGGCGTCGAGCGAATCGTCGTAGCCTAATTTTTCCTTTACCACAGCCACCATGAAGAAGCATACGAACGACGAAACGGCGCCTATGATCATGGCGCCCATGATGTCCACCGTTCCTGCGGCAGGAGTAATGGCCACCAGACCGGCCACAGCTGCTGTGCTGGCGCCTACGGTAGTGGGCTTCCGGTTGCGGATCCAGTCGATGGTCATCCACATCACCACGGCAGTGGCGGTAGCGAGGTGCGTCACAAGGAATGCATTGGCAGCTAATCCGTCGGCAGCCAGTCCGCTTCCCGCATTAAAACCAAACCATCCCAGCCACAGAAAGCCGGCGCCAAGGAATACGAACGCGACATTGTGCGGAGTAGTAGGACGTCCGGACTTATAACCCCTTCTTTTCCCTATCAGAATTGCCATGACCAGCGCCGATATGCCCGCGTTGATATGCACCACCGTGCCGCCGGCAAAGTCAATGGCGCCCAACTCCTGTAGCCATCCGTTGCCCCATACCCAATGCGCCATCGGATTATATACAAAAACCGACCACAGCACAATGAAAAGAAGGTAACCCGAAAATTTCACTCTTTCGGCGAATGCCCCGATGATCAAAGCGGGAGTGATGATGGCAAACATGCACTGGAACAAGGCAAAGATGGTTTCGGGAATGTCAGGGCCTTCGATCAGGGAATTTAAACCTACGCCGTGCAGAAAACACTTTTCAAAGCCGCCGATAAAGAAAAACAAAGGACTGTCTTCGAACGCTTTCCCAAAAACCCAGCTGTAACCGAAAGAAAACCACAAAATGGAAATAACGCCCGCAAGAACAAAACACTGCATGATGATGCTCAGCAAATTCTTTTGACGCACTAAGCCACCGTAAAACAGCGCCAAACCGGGTATCGTCATGAACATCACCAATACGGTAGCAACAATGATCCATGCGGTGTTTCCGCTGTTCACAACGGCAGTTTCGCTCTGCGCCGACAATGCGGACGACATGGCCAGCAACGGCACAATCAATGCACTCATGAACTTAAGTCTATTCTTCATGTGAAATCTTATTTATGTTATACACTGTTAATTAGTATCATACAGAGAAATATCGCCACGTTCGCCTGTCCGGATGCGGACTGCGTCGTCCACCGGCGAGATGAAAATCCGCCCGTCGCCTATTTCGCTTGTCTGAGCGGTTTTCAAAATAGCATTCACGGTACGTTCCACATTTACATCGCGCACAACAATCGTAAGCATGGTGCGTTCGATATAACTGGTGTCATATACCACTCCGCGGTAGATTCTCTCTTGCCGCGTTTTTCCTACGCCTCGTACATCGTAGTAGGAAAACCATTCAATATCGGCGTCCAAAAGCGCTTCTTTTACTTCGTCAAATTTCGTTTTGCGAATAATCGCTTCTATTTTTTTCATCTGAAGGAGAATATTTATATCTTACAAAGATACAAAAATGTAACTTATAAATCCATTTTACAGGGATAAATTTTAATGAAAAATGATTTTTTATTGCAGTTTTAACAAAATAACGCGATATTAGTTTGTAATTATAAGTTTTATACCGGATTTTGATCTGTTATGTGTTAATCCGTTATTCCTCTTTTCCTACCATTGTCAGGAAGAAGCTTAGTCGGCGAAAGGCGCGTTATCGGTGAAATGAGGATGATAGCGCTGTGTGCTGTCGGGACTTTGCGTCCATCCCCTGGAAAAGCCGAGTTCGAAAAACGCATCCAGTACTTTTTCGTATTCCTCCGGTTGAAGGGTACGGTTGAGAGAGGGAAACGCCGGCATCTCAAATGGCGGACAATACTGGGACATCAGCGAGAGATGCACCGCAACCGACAGCTCGCCGGCAATCATCCGAAGTACGTTAATGCTTTGCTCTACCAGTCCGGGCAATACCAGATGCCGTATGATTAAACCCGACTCGGCAAGGCCGTTTTCATCTAACCACAGCGGAGACCCCTTTTGCCGGTACATCTCCCCGATGGCTTTGAGCGCTGCCTGCGGGTAATGAGGCACTCCCGACAGTTGCTGCCCCAACAGGGCATCGCTGTACTTGAAATCGGGAAGATACACGTCGATTCTTCCTTCCAGCAAGCGCAGCATCTCCGGGGAATCGTAGCCGTTGCTGTTATAGACAAAGACGGGACGGGCGCCCGATGACCTCACCATATCCACAATTTCAATCACATGCGGAAGATAATGAGAGGGGGATACAAATCCCACCCTGTTTTCGCACGACGGCAGCAGCCGCAGTATCTCCTTTGCTATTTCCCCCGCACTCATCTTCCGTGCAGCAGCGGCATACGGACGACTGATTTCGTAGTTCTGGCAATAGACGCACCGCATGTTGCAATGTGCAAAAAAAACATTGCAAATACCCTTTTTCCCACTGACGGCAGGTTCTTCTCCCTTGTGCCGGCAAATGGCAGCGACAAAACAAGTATCGTCGCCGCCGCAAAATCCGGACTGCCGGCGACGGTCAACACCACATCCGTTCGGACATACGCAACAGGAAGCATAAGACGTATGCAATGACGTTATGGTTGGTTTAATGGGATGATCATAACGCCGTGTTTGCCCTTCTCGCCCTGTTGTAAGGAGAAAAGAGCGCTGGCGTCGGAATACGGAATGTCTGCGCACCACGCTGGGTGGGCGGAAAGTTCATGTATCATCGCATCCGAAGGGTGGCGCACTTCTTTCGTTGTGACTTTCCCCTCAACGATTGCCTCCGGTTCTGCGGAGGTAAGGATTGCTGCCGATGTCTGCTCCGCCTCGGTCATTCCCACATTCCACAACAGGAAGGTGTAGCGTGAGACAGGTCTGATCGTGATCATGGTAGATGCTTGTTTGGCTACAAAAGTACGGCTTTTTTTCCGATTCAAAATTTTTTTTGAACATTTTTTTTTACCTTTGTTGGCTCATAAAACCGGATTTTTCATGAAAATCATTGTAATCAATTGTGGAAGTTCCTCCATCAAGTACCAGCTTTTCGATATGGAGGGGCCTGTCATTATGGCAAAAGGAGTGGTGGAAAAAATCGGTCTGAACGGTTCGTTCATCAAGCATGAACGGGATGGGCAAAAGGTGACGCTCGAAGGAGAGATCATCGATCATCAGGCAGGTATCGAGTACATGCTGGGCTTGCTTGTGAGCAAGGAACACGGCTGTATCCGTGACTTTTCGGAAATCAACGCCGTCGGTCACCGCGTGGTGCATGGCGGCGAAAAGTTCAAGTCGAGCGTATTGATTACCGACGAGGTAGTAAACGGAATTGAAGCCTGCATACAGCTGGCTCCCTTGCACAATCCGCCTAATCTGAGCGGTATTTACGCCATGAAAAGCCTCCTGCCGGATGTTCCACAAGTGGGAACTTTCGATACCGCTTTTCATCAAAGTATGCCCGATCGTGCCTTCATGTATGCCATCCCTTATTCGCTTTATAAGAAATACGCTATTCGCCGTTACGGTTTTCACGGAACGAGCCATCGTTACGTGTCGGAACGTGCGTGCGAAATACTCGGAAAGCAACGTACCGGGAAGATCATCACTTGCCATTTGGGAAATGGCGCTTCGGTGGCTGCCATCGTAAATGGCAAATCCGTAGATACCTCGATGGGACTTACCCCCGTGGAGGGATTAGTGATGGGAACACGTTGCGGCGATCTCGATCCGGGCATCATGACTTATGTGATGGAGCGGGAGGACATCAACCGGACGGGCATCAATTCATTGGTTAACAAGCATAGCGGATTGCTCGGCATTAGCGGCGTGTCGTCGGACATGCGCGAACTGGAGGAAGCCGCCGCCAACGGCAACGAACGGGCGCAGCTGGCATTGGACATGTTCCATTACCGTGTGCGCAAGTACATCGGCGCCTATGCCGCTGCAATGGGCGGGGTGGATACGGTGGTGTTTACCGGTGGCATCGGCGAAAACTCCGATACCTCGCGGTACGAAATTGCCAAAGAGCTGGATTTTATCGGACTTTCGTTCGACAAGCAGAAAAACGCCGGCGTGCGTGGACAGGAAAAAATTATCAGCACGGACGCATCGCGGGTAACCGCCATCATTATCCCTACCAACGAGGAACTGATGATTGCACGGGATACCGCTGCTATTGTCGGCTAAATTTTCAATGCTATACCGCTTTCATGTCTTTCAGCGCCTGATTCATGTTGCGGACGGCGTCGGCGCTTTTGTTAAATAAAGCCTGCTCTTCGCTGTTCAAGCGGTAATCAATGATTTTCTCCCATCCGGATTTTCCCACTACTACCGGCACCCCGATGCAGATGTCTTTTTGTCCGTATTCGCCTTCCAGCGCAACACAGCACGGCAGTATCTTTTTCTGGTCGCGGATGATGGCTTCCACTAAGGCGGCTCCGGCAGCTCCGGGAGCGTACCATGCGGAAGTGCCCAGCAGTTTGGTAAGGGTGGCGCCGCCTGTCATGGTGTCGGCAACGACTTTGTCCAAGGTTTCGGCGCTCAGCAGTTCCGATACGGGCAAGCCCTTGCAGGTAGCAAAGCGTTTGAGCGGAAGCATGGTGGTATCGCCGTGACCTCCGATTACCGTACCTTCCACGTCGGTGGCGGATGTCCCCAAGGCCTGGCTCAGGTAACATTTGAAACGGGAACTGTCCAGCATCCCTCCCATCCCGATAACGCGGTTTTTGGGCAGTCCGCTTGCTTTCAACGTCAGGTAGGTCATAGTGTCCATCGGATTGCTGATGACAATGATCACCGCTTGGGGAGAATGGGCTAAAATGCTGTCTGTTACTGTTTTTACGATGCCGGCATTAACGCCGATCAGTTCTTCGCGCGTCATACCCGGCTTGCGGGGAATGCCCGACGTGATCACTACCACGTCCGACCCGGCTGTGGCGGCATAGTCGTTTGTCACTCCTTTGATGCGCGTGTCAAATTCCAGCAGGGCTGCTGTCTGCATCATGTCCAGCGCTTTCCCTTCGGAGATGCCTTCCTTGATGTCCAATAAAACTACTTCACTGGCCAATTCTTTTTGCGCCGTTACATTAGCTACGGTTGCGCCTACATTACCGGCGCCTACGATGGTTATTTTGCTCATGGATGAATTATTTTCGGTATTAAAATGAGAGGACGAAATTACATGAAAATGCTGCCGTTTCCAAGCGTGTGCGAATGAAAAAGTTTTTGTCGTCCGTTGTTTATTCGGTTGCGGTCAGCGACCGGATGAGGTCGATTTCTTCCTGTGAAAAAGGAGTGCCGTCTGTGCGGAAAATATCGTGAAACCATACGGGCGGTTCGGCTAAATCCGGTAGAGGCGTGTCCCATGCAAAAATGGTGTTGGTCTTTCCTGCCGTCAATCCCCAGTTGATAGCTCCGATATGATTGGCTTTCAACAGCGGCATGATGGTTTGGAAAGTGCTGTTGCGGGTTCGCGCCATGTATTCGGTGCAGATGAGCGGTCGTCCGAGCCGTTTCAGGGTATCTATCGTCTGTTGGTGGCTTTGCAATTCCGAATAGTCATGGTAGGTGATGATGTCCGAGTTGTCCAGTTGGAACTGGTTCAGGTCGGACAATGATTTATTCCATACGCCCACCGAAAGCGGCTGTGACGGGTTCACCGTCCGTCCCCAGGTAAAGACTTTTTGCAGCAGCGGGAGGCTTTTGTTGCCGTAGCCGCTGTTGCCAGGTTCGTTGTAGAGGTCCCACAGCACGATGCGCTTGTCGTCTTTAAAAGCGGTCAGCATGTCTTTTACGTAGGCTTCGAGAATGCCTTCCAGCGCGGTTTCCTGAAAGAGCAGATCACCCGGGTCGCGAACCCATCCCGAATTGTGAATCCCGGATTTGGGATCAGGCTGTTTTCCTGCTGCATAGGTAGGATTCCAGCAATCGTCGAAAAAAACAAAGATCGTTGAGATCTGATGTTTTTCGGCAATGTCGAGATATTCGCCGACGCGTTTTTTAAATCCGTCTTTGTCCGTTTCCCAGCCGAGATGATGCAGATACACCCGCATACAGTTCATGCCGATGCTTGCCGCCCAGCCGAGTTCGCGGTCGATGGTGGCAGCATCGAACGTTTCCGCCTGCCACATTTCCAACTGGTTGATGGCCGTGCTGGGGATAAAGTCGCAGCCGCGAAGCCATCCCCACTGTTGATACCATTCATGGGCCTGTTCTTTTGTCCACACCTCGCGGACGACAGCTTGCTTGTTGGCACAACCCATCAAGATCATGCCGGATAAAATAACAATTGATATTTTCGTTTTCATTTGGAGTGAAGTTTAATTTTCGACAAAAATAGGCAAAAAATGAATATCATTTACGTCCTCCGTAAAAAAAATAAAGAAAATAGGGGTTGGAAACATTATTTGTCAAATGGCGGCCGGTAGCAGGTCGTTGGCCACTTTGTCTGCTTTCTCTTTCCCCTGCAATGTTTCTACGAGCGCCAATCCGAATGGCAGGGCGGCGCCCGGGCCTCTTCCCGTGATGATGTTGGCATCTTTCACTACCGGAGAGGTTTCAACGATCGCTCCCTTCAAGAGGGATTCGTATCCGGGATAAACCGTTGCCCGCTTGCCTTGGAGCAGGTTCAAACCGCCCAAGACCAGCGGCGCGGCGCAGATGGCGGCTATCTTTTTGTCCTTGTCCGCATAGTCTTGCAGCAGCGCTTTCAGTCCTGCGTGTTCGTTCAGGTGGCTTGCTCCCGGCATTCCTCCCGGCAACACCAACATCGCGCCATCGGAAAAGTCCGTTTCGGAAAATAAGCGGTCGGCGATCACCGTCACTTGGTGCGCGCCTGTGACTGAAGTTGTTTCGGATACGGACACGGACACCGTTTCCACTCCGCCCCGCCGCAATACGTCTATCGTAGCGATGGCTTCGGTTTCCTCAAAGCCGTCTGCCAAAAATACAAATACTTTTTTCATGATTTAGTTTTTAACAATGGGTAAAAGACAAAAATAATCAAAAATCAGCGATTTTGCAAAATATTTTTCCGGATTTCATATTTTTTTGAGGGGCGCCGCGTGATGCTTTCTCTCTGTAGCAGGAATACGGTCGGTTTCTTGTTTAAATCGGGCAAATCCTGTTTCCACTGCCTGATGCGCCGGGTAGCAATAAATTCGTCGGCAGAGGTAAGTTCGGATGCGATGCAGAGCAGGCTGTCCGGTTGACATGTCGATAACAGATCCTTCAGCAATTGCATGTTCCGGTACGGCGTTTCGATAAAAATCTGTGTTTGTCCTTCTTTTTCCGACCTTTGTTCCAGCGCTTGTATCCTGCGGATGCGTTCGTGCTGTTGGATGGGCAGATAGCCGTTGAAAGCGAAGGATTGCCCGTTCATTCCGGAAGCCATCAGCGCCATTGGTACGGACGAGGGGCCTACCAGCGGCGTCACGCGGATGCCGTTGTCGTGCGCCAGCTTCACCAGGGCGGCTCCGGGATCGGCAAGGGCGGGAACGCCTGCGTCCGAAAGGATGCCCGTGTCGCCTGATGTCAGGAAAGGGAGAAAGGAGAGTACCTCGGCGGAGGAGGTATGCTCGTTCAATTCATGAAAGAACAGCTCATGGATCGGGACAGGATGGCGCATGCGAATCAAAAAACGGCGGGCTGCCTTGATGTCTTCTACAAAGAAATGCCGGATGCGGATGACAATCTCCCCTACCTGCGCCGGCAACACGCTTTCGTAAGTGTTGTCCGACAGTATATTAGGGATTAAATACAGGGTCGTTTCCATTCAAAAACAGGCTTTACCACCAGCTGTGGAAACATTCTCTCATGCGGTTGGCTTTTCTTGTTTTGGCCGGTTGGGGGATGCGCAGCGAAAGCATGATTTCATGCGAACCTGTTGAGTTATTGTGCAGGTTAACGGTGCTCCAGTCGTAGGAGTAGCCCAGCATGATATTGGGAGTGATGTAGGCGCCTGCCAGTATCACCACCGATTCCTGCACGCGGTAGGACACTCCCGTCCAGAATCTTTTTTTCATGAATACGGTCAGGTTGCTTTCCAGCTGGTTAGCCGTTTTCGTATTGTGCCACGCCAGCGCCGGCGTCAGTTGCCAGTTCGCATTCAGGTCGAACATGCCTCTGGCGTGCAGGTAGAAATGAGGGGAACTTTCGGTCGTCAGGTTGTTGTTGATCTTATTCCCCAGGTGAGTGATCGATCCGCCTACGCTGAAATACTTGGAGTTGTATTCCATGCCGAAATCAAAATCGGGGCGTACCTGATCGACGCTGCCGTACTGCCGGTTCGGATCTGCCGGATTTTCATATTCCGCTTTGGAAAAATCCTGCAATTTGTACATAGCCCCCACGCCTATCCCAAGCGACAGCGAACTTTTCAACTGCATGAACGGGATATGGAAGGCGTACCGTATTTTCGGGTTGATGCTTTTTTCAAATCCCAGCATGTCGCCTACAATGGAAAAACCCCAGCCCGACTGTGTCCACGGCACAAAGGTATGACCGTTGATGACGACCGTTTCCGGCGCACTGTTGAATCCCATCCATTGCTGGCGGGCTAGCACGTACACGTAGATATCTTCGGAAAGACCTGTTGATGCAGGGTTATAATTAATCCTGCTGAACATTTGCTGGCTTAGCTGGACGTCGTTTTGTCCGAACAGGAGCAACGGAAAAAATACCGTGCAGGCGGCGAGCAAAACTCTCTTTACCCGCACGGCGTTCTGGCTTTGTATTCGAATAAACTTCTTCATAACGGTGGTATGATTTATTTCTTAGATTGTAATAAGACGGAACTTTTGTATGCCTTGCCCGTATCGTCATCGGTCAGGATGTAAAAATAGGTGCCGGCAGGCATCAGTTTGCCCTTGTATCTGCCGTCCCATCCGTCGCGTCCCTTGTACAGCAACATGCCCCATCGGTTATATACTTCGATGTTGAAGTTCTGCAGGAAGAGGTCGTTGACGCCGTCGCCATTGGGTGTGAATACGTTGGGCAGGTTATCAATGACCAGCGGTTCTCCGATCAGCAGCGTATGGGTGATGGAGCAGCCCCAGCCGTCGGTGACGGTCAGGATGTACTGGCCGTGTTCGAGGAAGTACCTGTCCTTGTAGCGGAACGCAGGCTCGTCCTGCCATTGGTAGAGGTAGCGCGGTTCTTCGCCGCAGATGTAGGCAGGATCGGTGATGCAGTTGAAAATACCTCCCGTTACGATAGGCAGGATTTTACCATCCTGCGCGTTTTGGAAGGTTTCGTCGTGCGTCTCGAAGGTAACCGTTAGCGGGTTGTCCGGTTCGATGATGTCCACCGGTGTGACGATTCTCATACAGCCTGCACTGTCGCTTACTTCCACGCTGTAGGACGGCCTGACGTCGCTCCCGTCAACGGTCAGGGTGCCGTACAGGTCGTTGCGGACGTGGCTGCTGTCGTCAAGCGCCTCGAAGCCGTCGTTCCATCGGTAGAGGTATTCATCGTTCCAGCCGCCGATCGTGCGGAGGATGGCTGTTCCCGTCGCTTCGCTCTTGCAGCGTACTCTTCCGGCGGAGTCGATGGATGCCGTCAGTGCGATGAGCGGTTCCAAAACGGTAAAGGTCTGCGTGATGGTGTCGCAGCCGTAGTCCATGGCGACAAGCTCGTAGTCGCCTGCCGCAAGATGGTCGATGGTCGTTGCGTTGAGGATGTTCTTATAGCCGTTGGGGCCTGCCCACTGGATATTGTAGGGATCGTTGGGCGCCGGGAAACTGCGGCCGTCCGTCAGCGTGATGCTGATGGCGCCGTTTTGGTCGTACTTGCATATCACGTTGGTGATGTCCGACTGCATCGCCAGTTTGACCGGCTGAACCAGTGTGAAGGTATCGAGGATCGAGCATCCTGCGGTATCTCTTACCGAGAAATAGTAGGTGCCCCACGTCAGGCTGTCGATGTCTTCTGTCGTTGCCGTGAAACTGCCGTCTTCCTTTTTGCTCCATGCGAAGTCATACGGCGGTATCGGCGCGATGATGTCGCCTTTTGCGCTGGTGCCGTTCCAGCCGCCTGTCACCGCCAGGTGGATATATCCGTCGGATGAGTAGTGGCAGGTGATCTCGCCGATGTCTTTTGCGAGGCACAGCACGGCTGCCGGTTCATCCACAAAGATTTGATGGGTGACGGACGTGCGCTGGCTCCATACGTCGGTGACGGTCACCGTGTACAGTCCCGCTGCCAGATGGGTGAGCGTGTCGGGAGTTGCCGTATAGTGGTTGGCGGTAAAACCGTTGGGGCCTGTCCATTTGTAATAGTACCGCCCGCCCGAGTTGTGGGTTTCTCCTCCTTTCGCCTTGATCGTGATGGCGCCTTGCCCGTCGGCTTTACATATCAGCGTGCGCAGGAGCAGGGTGTCTATCATGATGTCGTCGTCCACCAGCACGGTATAGGCGGTGCGCGGCATTTGCACGCCGCCGCCGTTTACCGCTCGCACTAAGTATGCGCCGACTTTTACCGACACGGTATCTTCCGGTATGTCGTCCGCGATGGCGTCGATCGTAACAATGTGTGCGGTGTCGTACGCGGGCTTGCCGTTAGCGTCCGTCAGGGGACATTCGGGCAGGAAAGTCGTCGTGGCCTGCGCCACCTGTATCGCGTTGTTCGCGTAGGGTGTGCTTGAGGGGCTTAGCAAACTGAACCAGTCCACATCTATTGCTCTGTAGCTGGGGTTGCTCAGTTTGATTTTGTATTCGATGGGCGTTAGTCCGTAAACGCCCGGCGAAAGTACGTCCGTACCTTCCTTGATGGAGTCGTGCAGCGCGATGATACTTGCCCTCGGATTGTCGTCGTTCTTCGCAATATTGATCGACACGGTGTCGTTCACCAGCGCGATGCCCTGCGTATTCAACGCCGGTTTGGTATCCGAACGGGCGTTGTGCAATGCGGCGTAGAAGTATTCCGAAATCTCGAAAACCGTTTCATTGACTATTCTTATAGGCACTTCGGCTCTCCACCATGTCGGGATGTTGGGATCTACCTGCGTCCATGCGTTGTCGGGAATGGTGAAGTCGAGGGAACCGGCCAGCGGATAAGCGTCCACGCCGCAAATGCTGTCTGTGCCGAGCATGGCCAGCGAATCGCGCGCAACGGAAGGATCGTTCGAATCGCCGTTGATCAGCCAGAAGTCCCATCCGTGCGCCCGGTCGTTGTTGCCTGTGAAGGCAATGTCCACCTTGGTCGATTCGTCGCCTAATTTTTCTACTGCGATGTTCAGTATTCCCTGCGTGTTTTCGTTGATATTGGGATACATGGGCAGCGGAAGCGCTTTCTCGAAGCGGAAGGAATTGAACTGTACGGGCGTCATGATGTCGTTGTTGCCCGGAACCTGATCGCCGTTGTAATCGTAGCTATTGAGGGGATCTACATCCGGATCTTCCCACAATGCAGGCGGCAGGTAAGTTTCGTTTTCGGGTGCGTTGGAATAGTCGGGTTTTTGCCAATCGACTAACCAATTGGGTATCGGCCAGGTTGAGGTATCTGTTGTGGCGCAGCCCAAGCTGTTGAAGCTTTCGATAAAGGCATTGTTTTTGAATTTCATGCCTTTGTAGCTCTGGTTCGGCGTCGCGCGGTAGCTAAGTTCTACCACTGCCGTTTCCCGACCGTTGAGTACGCCGGTGGAAATCAGGTTACCTATTCCGCGGTAGAGGCTGTCGGCGTACAGGGTTGACGGATCCGTCAGCGGAAGAATATTGGTATTGATTTTCACGCTGTCGATATCTATTTGATAATCATACATATCGTACAGTTCGTCGCTCAGCATCACGTTGCTCAGGTAGCCCGAGCTGCCGTTGTAGATGGTGTAGAGCGTGGTGACGATATAGTCGCTCGGATTGTCCGCTGCCAGCGCCCACGACACTTCTTTTGCCAGTCCGATTTGCGCGGTGTGGATGTAAACGGTGTCCATGTGCTGGGTGGAAAGAATTTCTCCCAGCATGTCCTCCGCTTTGCAGGCAAAGGGCGTTGAGCCGCTGATCACATACGATGTGGAGGGGTTGGCGTAGGTGTATTCGTGTAGCGGATAGGTACCCGGATCGCGCAGTTTGATATCTATTTCGTAGCTGATGTCCAGGTTTTTCAGGTAGGCCTGCGAGTATTTCCACGGCGTTCGCCACCTGATGACGGTGGAGTCTTTCGTGCGGTCGTTGACGTAGGCGGAATCGACTACCGCGTCGAGTTGCTGCCGCCAAGTGTATATCACGTTGCTGGACGCATCCAGGAACCGGAGTTTGTCTTCGATGGAATCGCCCGGCGCTCCGAATATCGGGTCTGTGGGAGTGGAGGTGACGACGTCGTACCTGATGGGGCCTAAGCCGAGGCCGTAGGGGTCGGACATGTCGAGTTCGAAAAACCTCGGCAGTACCAGTACCACGGTATCGTTCATAAATTCGCCTACTCCGATGCGGTAGAGGTGCAGCCGCAGGGTTTGCCTGTCCTGGTTTTTGCAGAAACCGTAATCCGGCGAAGGCGAGTAGATGTCCTGTTCCAGCGTGTAGTAACGGAATCCTTCCAGGTAGATTTGCGTGCCTTTCAGGGTATCTCCGTCGCCGCCGGCCGGGTCGGCACACAGGCGATTGGCGTGAAGCTGCAATTCTACTTTGGCGCTGTCCGCTTCAAAATCCGTGCAGGTAGTGGCAACCAAGAACCGGAGGTAGATTTTCCTGTCGTTCTTCGGCGTATTGTAAACGCCCGGAATGGTGTCTTTTCCCGTCAGGTTTTTCAAGGGAATGCGGATGGTGCGCGTGACGGAATCGGGATAGGTTGTTCCGTCGAAGTTCAGCATTTGCGCTTCGCCGGCGGGTTTGAACGCCACCGTGTCCTGTCCCCACTGGTAATAGCCCGATTCGGCAATGTACCGAAGGCCTTTGGGAAGGATCATGTCGAGCAGCACGTCTTTCAAACCGATGGTTTCTATGCTTTGCAGGACAATTTCAACCGGGAACTGTGCGCCAAGCGACACGTAGTTCAGTCCGAAATATTTGGGTAACAACGGATTGATGTCGTCCGGCGTTTTCATTTTGGGATCCACCGGCGTCCGGTACAGCGCGGTCACCGATCCCGTGATGTACGAGGGATAGTTGATGATTTTCAGCGTATCCGTAATGCCCAACCACATGTCGTAAGTGGGCGTGCTCATGTTGGCGGTGGTGTCTATCGGGTTGTCCTGGTAGTAGTTGGGAGTGCCATCGACGGTGTGGGTGAGCGGCGTGGTAGAGGAACTGTCGAAGAACCACGGCGTTACGTTTACCGTCAGCGTGTCGGGACACAACATGCGGTTGAAACGGCCTACCAGCGAGAAATAGCGGGCTTGCATCGGCGACAGCACGTCGGTGATCCTGATCCATTTGCTGTTGAATCCCGCGCCTCCCGGCTGGTGGGCGCCCAGCGTCCATACGGTGTCGTAGGGACTGACCAAATCCACCACATAGAGGGGCTGGAAAAAGTTGGTGGTATCGCTGGCGGGATTGTCCGGGTCGCGGCAGTCCACATACAGCCAGCAGTTGAGCGCCGTTTCGCCGGCTGTTCCCGCCGGGTTGTTCACGCGAATCGTCCATTGGACGGTATCGTTGAAAGCGTCTGCCGTCTTGCCGGCAATGTATTCCACCACAAAGTTGGCGGCGTCGTTGTTCAGGGAGTAGCCGTTGTTCAGCGTCTTCGGCGCCAGCCCTTCCGGCGACTTGTAGCTGATGTGGTTGGTAACGGACGTATAACCCAGCGGCGCTTTCGGCGTCAGTCTGATGTAGCTATACACGTTGGTCGCCCATCCTTCGTCGGGAATCTGGTCCTGGTGCAGTGCGGCATAGTCGCCGACCGGAACTTCGCTTCTCACGTTCGTGAACCAGTAGGGGGAGGCGTCGGCAACGGTAAGCATGGAGCCGTTCTGGAAGGTGCCAGGGGTACCGTCCATCGGGTTAACGCCTAAAGTAAATTCCAGACTGTAAGCGTCAAGGTCAGGGGAGGTGCGTCCCTTCCCTCTGATTCCCAGCCCCGCCATGTATTGGAAGGGATTGCAAAGCACGTACCCGTAGGGAAGCGTAAACCTGACCGAATCCGGATAGTAGGGCTGCCGCAGTTCATACGGGAAGAGAACGTTGTTAGCGGCGTTGACGTTGCTGAATACCAACCGGTGGTTGTCGCCCACCGCTCTCTTGTTTCGGTATTCGTTTTTGCCCATTTTGTAGGTAGGTATTCCGCCTTCGCGTCGGATGCCCATGCCGTAAAAGTCCAGTTCGAAAACATTGTAGGCGTCCATCTGTTCCGCCGGCATTTCCAAGCCGGGAGCGTTGGGATAAGCGGTGGGGGTGTTCGTCGATACATCATTTACGTCCACGCCTTCGTATGGCGTACTGTTTCTCGCTATGGCAAATTCCTGCCACCATGCCCCTCGCCGGTACGCTGTTCCCGATAAGCCGCCTCGGAAAGATGTAAGACTGTGGTCTTCTCTTTTGCCGTCGTAGGCGTAGTTCCAGAATTTAACGGAAGTAGTAAGGGCGGCGCCTGTACCGCCTGCCACCACACCCGGTTTGGCCACCCATTCGGATTCGATCACGATGGAGTCGCCGTGGCGAAATTCTTTGGGTTGGTTGTTCAGGTCATTTTCCGGCGGGATGACATAAACCAGCCCCACGTAGTTGGCGGTGTATGCGGCTCCGGTAACGGCAGTTTGCGTTTGGGTGCAGTAGTCGTAATAGTGATCCGGATTCGAAACGTCTATCACGTCGTTAATGGCCATATTCGGATTGCCTTTGTGCCATACCTTGATCCGTGTACGGGCATGTTGGAAATTGCTGCTGTTTATTTTCTGGTTCCGGTCTGACAGTACAATGTAAATTCTGTCCCACTTTTGCGCATGGGCCGACCATTTTTCGTTCGCCAACGGCGTTGCCTGCGGCGCGTAGGAGTAGGAATTGAGCCGCGACTGCGTAATGAGCATAATGGTATCGTTTTCATACGCGCGGTCTATTCTTATTTTGCTTTTGCTGCGTACCTTGTTCCAGAGGCCGGTGGTATCCCCGTCGCCGGTGTGCGATGGCGTTCCGTCGATCCATCCGCCCTCGTCGAGGCCGTTGTTGTCCTGGTCGCCTTTGGTGACGTTTTTGCGGTATCCCCAGTAGCGTTTGATGTTCATCCCAAATTCGTTCTTGCATTTCACGGTGGTGCTGGTGTGGACTTTCCACAGCTTGTGCGTGACGGCTTTATGTCCGTCGTTGCTTCGGGTCTGGAGTTTTACCGAATAGAACACGTCGTGCAGGTAGGTTTTGCTTCCGCAAATGCCTTTCACCTTCATTTTGAGTTCCGTATTGACTTTCAGCAGGTTTTGCGGAATGTTGAAGATGGTGATGCGCCAGCGTTTTTTCACTTCGGTGATGTCCGGATCGTAGCCTGCGCCGCTGTTAGAGGTTTCTTCCCAATGGTGCGTACTGTAATTGTAGGTTTCCACCTTGAAATTGACGTTTCCGCCGGTCATGAATGCCCTGCCTCCCCAGTCGATGCCGGGGGTTCCGTCGGGGTTGGACAGCCCTATGTCCATCAGGTGGAGGTTGGTGGAGTCGTACTGGTTGGACCAGTAGAGGTCGATGATTAATTTGGCTGTTTTTACCGTATCGGCTTTACTGGCAAGCGGGGTTGATCCGGTGTAGGGGGCGGAGGAGAACCATTCGTACTGGTACCACGGGAAAGCGTTGGCGATGTTCGAAAGTTCAAAGGAATATTCGCCGTCGGGCTGGTTGCCCGGTTCTCCTACGGGGACGCCATTGTCGGCATCGCTCATGTCTATGCTGTTCGTATTGCGCGGCGAAATGGCGGGAATGTCCATGTAAGCATACAGGCCGTGTTCACCGTAATACCCTGTTTTGGCGGGTTCCTTACATTCGTCGTAATAGGTGCCTCCTCCTAAGCCGCGCCGTGCGAAATAGTTTACGGCCGTTATGACGTCCTTATAGCCTGCTTCCGGGATGGTGTCGGGTTGGGCATAACGGTTCAGCGGCGTTCTTTTGATCCAGAAATGGACAATGGCTTCCGTTTCGTCGTTGGGGGAGGAAACGCCTACGTCGGTAGGCGAGTTGATCCATTCGCCGTTCAGCAGCTCGGTGACGCCGCTCGGCAGGCTTCCCGCCTTTAGCTGCGTGGCGACGAGGGCTGCCGTATTTCCGATATTATAGGCATTGAAGCCTGTTGCGGCTCCCAGGTCCCAGATTCTTCCGTTGACGATGACCACTACTTTCACAATGCTTTCCACGGGGCTATTGTTAAAGAGGCCCATGGTGGTGCCGTAGGCGCGGGCGCCGCCGGAGTTCACGAGTTTGAATGAGAAGTGGTTGGTATCGTTGGGCGTGAAGGTAGCAGCGTCGGCAGGATTGCTGATGGTGTAGCAGACTTTTGGCGATACGGCGTCTTCGATATAGTAGTTGGCTCCGGGTATTTGGACGGATTGCGACGACAATACCGGTTTTCCTGCCGGCCGGTAGAGTTCCACTCCTGCCGTGGTAGTGACTGCGGGCGTTTTGCACGACCAGGAAGCGGTGATGTTTTCGGTTTTCAAACCGCAGTCGAGACTGATCGTTTTCATTTCCGCTTTTTTCTTCGCTGTTACGGTGTACGTGATGTTGAACTGTTCTTCCGTGTCAAGGAAAGCATTGTAGGCGTTTTCCGGTTCGCCGTTGCCGATTTTTTGCAGCAGGGCGTCGGTAATGTTGATGGTGAATTTGGTGGGATTAACTGCCGGCGACGGTACGACTATGCCTGCCCATGCGGGGAGCGCTGCGCCGGTGGCGTCGGTGATCTGTTCGCCGGCAATGTACATGTTTTTGAGACATTTCACGTAGGGTTGTACGAAATTCAGTTCAACTTTAAAGTTGTTGCTGCTGATTTTGCCTAATCCCTGGTTGGCGATCTTCAGGGTTTGCTCTTTTTCGAAATCCGTTTCTTCATTGGTAAACAGCATGATAGAGCCTTTGGTGACGTTCAACTGGAGTTTGCCTTCCCTTACGGCGTAGGAGTACGTCCAGCTGTTTCCCGCCTGCGGCGCCAAGCCGTTGGCGTAGAGCGCCTGTGTGGTGTAAAGGGCGCCAAAACGGATGCGCACCAGGTCGGTCTTGATGCCGGTGGCAGCGGTGCAGGTGGCGGTGCGGAGGAATTTGAAGTGGACGCGCTGCCCCACGGGAAGCGATTCTTCGGCGGCGGTGCCTGTGGTACCTACGGTGACCGGTTTGAAAGTAAGCTTATTGCCGCTTACCGACTCCAATTCGAAGGGTCTTGTGAAAACGCCTCCCTTGTTGTTGATGGTGATGTTTTTGACGCCGGTGTTATAATTGTTTTTGGCGAGGGTGCTCACGTTCGTTTGTCCCGCCGGCGGGTTGGGAGTGACGGAAGGATCGGGAATGAGAAGGTTTTCGTTGGTTCCCATGCCGACGAATTGAATGCCTGCTTGGAGGGTTACTTCCACACGGGCGCCCATGTACAGTCCTTCCACTACGTAGAAGTCGATTTCCACCGTATCGACGGTGGCGCCCGGCAGGAGGGCGGTTGTTTTACCGCTCCCGGTGGTACCGGGGCCTTTGTGAAGCTCTTCGCTGAGCGTTTTGGGCGTCAGCGGGAGGTTGTCGTTGTCTAACCACTGGATTTGGCGTCTGTCGTCATCGCGGATGGTGTAGGGAAGCGATGCCCGCTGGGCGGTGGCGTCGGCTGCAGGAACAGTGGCGGTGACGGAAAATTTCTCGTTGTCTTCTTCCCTGTCGTCCTGTGAAAGGAGCAGATAGACATATTTCAGGGTATCTGTATTTGCCGCAAAGATGATATTGACGCCGGCGGCGGTGTTGGGGATAAAAGTAGCGCCCGTCACCGGCGGCGTGGCAAGTGCGGTGGGCAGGAAATCCCTGTCTTGGGTTCCTCCGCCTAACATGGCAAGGTCGCTGCCTTCGGGGAGCGTACCGGTGGCGACGATCTTGATCGGCAGGGTAATGGCTTTGTAGCTTGGCGAGGACAGCTGTACTTTCACGATAACGGGCGTTCCGGGTTTTCCGTAATCAGCGCCCGCCGCATAGGTGCCGGTGCCTTCGTAGTAATTGCTGTTGCCGATGTTGTCCATCAGTATTACCGTAGGTTTTATTTCATCGTTGATGATATTGACGGTCACTTTGTTTTGTTTGATAATCACGCCTTTGTCGGGATCTGGAACGTTGGTAGCCAATCCGCCCAGCGTTAGGGTAAATTTTTCATCCAGTTCGTAGATTCTGTCGTCGAGGATGTGGATGGACACGGATTTGGTATTGTCTCCCGGGCTGTTGGTAAAGTTGATGGCGTTGCTGAGGGAGGTCGTCCATGCGTCGGCGAAGGGTGTGGAAGCATTGGTTGCCAGGAGGGGCGTCCACTGGGTGGTGGTGCTGGCGCTGATGGCGGCGAACACAGCGGTCAGGTTGACGGCTCCCTTGTAGCCTTTCCGGGTGATGTTGAAGGTCAGGGTTTCCTTTTTGTTTTCCTGCGTCGAAAGGCTGGCAGGACCTGCAATGGAAGTAACCACGATATGGATGGGCGTGGCCGATCCTCCCCCGCCTGATCCGCCCGGCACCATGCCGTTGATGGATTCGGCTTCCAGATAATCTTTTTCTTTGTTCTGTGCGCTGGCATAGGCTATCACGCCGTCCACGCCCGCATCCGGATAATTGTCGTTCACCGTGACGGTGTAGTTCACTCGGATGACATAGGTATCCCACGGTAGAATGTAACCGTTCGGATTGGTGGTCAGGAGGCTTTTGGCGTTGGCGTCGTGCGAGGCGTTAAGCGCCAGCGGTACGGTGGCGGGATGCGCCGCGATGGAGTCGCTGGTGATGGTGCCGCCGGTGATGCGCGTAATGCTGCCGTAGCCCTTGTAAACAGGCATCAGGACGTCCTGCAGGAAAACGTTGTACAACGTGTCGCTGCTGTAGTTTTGGACGCGGTATTCCATTTGTACTTTCACCGCGCTTCCGGTAGGCGTGTAATCGACTACGCGCTTGGCCAGCCGGATTTGCTGACCGTAAACGGCAGTGCATGAAAGAGAAACAAAAAGAAAGAGAATCGTTTTAGCGTAAATAAACTTTTTCATCGATGATCAATTTTAATTCAACATTATTATGATGTTTTTGTCTATGGGCGGTTATCTGTTTTCGAGAATCCATGCTTCGGAGCAGCCTTCCAGGTCTCTGATGCTGATGCGGTCGTTGTAGGCCGTGTGGATATTGCCGTATTTGCCGCATGACACGCGGTAAAGTCCCGATGATTCGAAAAACAGTATTTTACAGTCAATGTCTTTCGACAGTTTTTCGGCGAATTTTTCGGCATTGCGTTTGCTGCGGTAGCTGCCTGCGATGATGTAGAATCCCCGTTCGATATTGGCGTCGGAGTCATAGCGAACGGCTACCGGCTCGTTGTCTATCGTTTCGATGAACTGATCGACGACTTCGGGTATGCTTTCCGCGATGAGCGTGTCGGGCGGCTCAATGTCGGTGGTATCCGCTACTACCGGCGGGGCAGGAGGCGGCATTTTCTGCTGCGAAGGCGCGTAAACAAGGAAATACACTGCAACGGCGGCTATTACAAGGAGGGCAATCACGATGATTGCGATGGTTGCGCCGTTGTTACTTTTGGATGCCGGTTTGGGTTTTACTGGTTGTGCCATGACGGTGTAATTTTTTTAGTGGATAAAAATTTGTGCTGTTTTAATCTTCAATAAATCGGGGTGATTTGGTATGGATTTCTTTTTTGGGTTTGTTGATTTTCAGTGAAACCATCAGTTCGTGCGAACCTTGGGCGATGTTCCGGATGTTGCCCAGCGAGTAATCGTAGGAGTACCCCAGCCGCAGGAAGGCAATTTGTACGCCAACCATGCCGACGACTGCCGCCGGTTTCATCAGCCGGTCGAGATTTTGTGCGCGATAGGCGACTCCCAGCCAGACTGTTTTCGATACGATGCCCGTCAGGCTGAGGTCTATGTATGGCGCATAGTCGAAATTGGTGCCGCGCGTTCCCAGCACCAGTTCCAGTTTTTCGGTTACGGGTTGCTTGTAGCTCATGTAGGCGTAGTATTGCTGGCGAACCTGCGTCTTTTTGCTAATGGACAGCGCACTGATGTTCAGCAGGTGCGTTACCGATGCGCCGAATTGGAAGCGTGCCGAATTGAGTTCGATGCCGAAATCAACGTCGGGATGAAGCAATGATTGTTTCTCCAGCAGGTAATCCTGATCCTGTCCGGGATTGACGTAGTTTTTCGAGGGATCGGATCGCTGCTGGTAGATGCCGCCCGACAAGCCCAGCGAAAGCAGCCAGTTAACGCCCAGATTGACGTGGTAGGCATACGCCAGCTTGGCATTGATGTTGTTCAGGCCTACGCCGATTTTGTCGTGGGTTGCCGTCAATCCCAAACCCGACTGTATCCTGTGAAAGTAATTATGAATGTTCAGCGTCTGCGTTTTGGGCGCATTCTCAAAACCCGTCCACTGACTGCGGATGAGCGCATATACGTCTAAGTACTGCGAATTGCCCGTGGCGGCAGGGTTGATATTGATGCGCGACAGCCATTGCTGCGTCAGAAAGGCGTCGCTTTGCGCTTTTAACGGTTGAAACTGCCCAACGAAAACCGCGATGAGCCAACCGATAAAAATCATTCTTTTACCATCTCTTTTTATACCATGTCTTTTTATCTTGTTCATGATCTTTCCACTTTCTTTCTTTTATACCCACATAAGGGTTTTTTTGTTACAATTTTTACTACTTTTTACCAATCGTCAAGGATTTATTGACAATTATTCATTAGGATAACCACCCGGGGTTGCCCCTACATTGTTCATATTCATCAGGGCAACCACGCAGGGTTGCCCCTACGTTATTCATTATTCATCCGGTCAACCACGCATGGTTGCCCCTACATTATTCATTCTTCATCCGGTCAACCACACAGGGTTGCCCCTACGTTATTCATTATTAATTATTAATTATTAATTATTCACTGACTTTGATGATGCGTATTTCCACTCTGCGGTTCTTTTGGTTATCCGTTTCGGAACTTGGTTTTGCTACTGCCGGTTTCGATACGCCATATCCTTTGACGACGATTTGGTTTTTCGGAATGCCTTTGTCGGTCAGGCGTGCGGCGATGTATTCGGCGCGTTTGACGGACAATTGCTGATTGTATTCGCTGTCGCCCACTTCGTCGGCATGTCCTGCTATTTCGAAAGTAGCATTCGGATAGCTGCGCATGAGCGCTATGATTTTTTCGTATCCACTGCGCCTAAATTCGGACTGCGGAATAAACTTGCCGAAGTCGAAATAAATGGTGGCGATCACTTCAAGTTTGGGTGCCGGTTTTATTTCGGGTTTGGGTTCCGGTTTCGGCGGTTCGGGTTTCACTTCCGGTTTTGGCGGTTCCGGTTTCACTTCCGGCTGGGGTTGCGGTTCCGGAACAGGTTCGGGTATGGGTTCCGGCTTCGGTTCGGGCGCTTTTCTGAAGGGCGCCGGGATTTCGTTTTTCCGGAAAATGAAAATATCGTCGTTGTTGGCAACATTTCTTGACGATACCAGGTAGCCGTTTTCGCCGTAGGTGATCAGGTTAAAGTCGTCGGCGCCGCTGTTGAACGGCCTTCCCAGATTGATCCTGTCGCCAAACTGCCCGTCTTCGATGGCAATGGCGTAGATGTCGAGTCCTCCGTAGCCCGGATGTCCTTCGGAAGCAAAATAGAGGAGGCTGTCGTTTTCCACGAAAGGAAATTCCTCGCGTCCCGGCGTATTAATTTTTTCGCCGGCGTTTTTGGGGTTGCTCCATTCGTCGTTGTCCACTTTGTCCACGTACCAGATGTCCGTCCTGCCTTTGCCGCCCGGTGCGTTGGAGGTAAAATACAGGCGCGAGCCGCCTTTGGCCAGCGACGGGTGCGCCATGTCGTACTTGTTATTGACGAAGAACGGTTCGGGTTTTTCCCATTTCTTGCGGTTGTATTTGCTGCGGTAGATGCCGCATTTGCCGCTTTTGGGATCGCACATGGTCATGTACATGTAGTTGCTCTTGTGGTCGAAAGCAAAGATGCCCGTATTGAAATAGGTTTTCATAAATTCTTTTTCCTTTTTCGGCTTTCCCAGGTCGTTGCCCTCCGGCGTTGCCGACCATACTTCCGTGAAACCGAGACCTGTGCGGGCGTCGATGTCCTTGCCTTTGACGGAGGCGCGCGAGAAAAAGATTTCGTTGATGCCCGGCGAGATGCCGTATTCGCTGCCGGTGGTGTTGAGCTTCGACGAACGCATTTTCACCTGTGTGTTGGCTTCCGTGTGGTTGGCGGCGTAGTCGCACGATTCAATGTACAACTGAATGTTGGGGTAGCGCTTGTCTTTTTTCAGGCACTGTTGAAAAGCTTCTTTCGCTTCGGCGTATTTTTCCTGTTTTTGCAGGGATAAACCGTAAATGGCGTATATCTGGGCGGTTTCGTATTTCTTGTTGAGGCCCTTTTTCAGCCAGCTGGTCGCTTCCCTGGGTTTATTCAGGTAATAATAGCAGATACCGATTTGTGTTTCTATTTGTGCCTGAGCGATCCTGGTGATTTTCTTCTTTTTCAGATCTTGCTCATAGGCCGGAATCGCCAGGGCATACTGTTGCTTGTCGAACAGCGCCTTGGCTTCCGATTTTTTCGGTTTGGCTGTGGCTGTCAGCAGCACGCAGCAGGCAAGAAAACCGGTAACGATGATATTTTTCATGCGGTAAGATGTCATTAATTCTTTTTGTATAACTGTATGGTGCCTTTCTTTTTGTGCTGATCCTTAAAGGTGACAATATAGAAATAGACGTCGGGTCGGGCGGGTTTTCCCTTGTATTTGCCGTCCCAGCCGTTGTTGCCGCTGTGGATGAGCGTTCCCGTCCGGTCGTAGATTTCGATGTGGTTGCCTTCCATGAATATTTCGGGCAGGGCGCCTCCTTCCGGCGTGAACAGGGTAGGCGTGCGGCGGTCGGTGATCAGCAACTCACTGATGACGTTGCCGATACAGCCGTTCGCATCGCTTGTGGACAGCTTGTATTCGTTCTCTATCAGGTTGTTAAGCGTTGCTGCCGTGTCGTGCGAAGATAGGCTACTAAATGAAAAGTAGGCGCCATTCTCATCTTTGTATTCGAGGACATAATAGTAGGGAGCCGTGCCGCCCGCCGCCTGTACTGCGATGCTTCCTTCCGTATCCCTCTCTCTATGTCCCGCAACGGATGCGGTGATGATCAGCGAGTCGGGATTGACGAACACCGTGTCGTACTTCAGGAAGCAGCGCTGGGTGTCGATGATTTTTATGGCGTATTCGCCCGCGCCCAGTCCGCTGATTTCCGCGTCTGTTCCGGAAGAGGAGGTCGTGTAGTCTCCTGCCGCCAGTTCCACGCTGTCTTTTGTTACCGAAAAGGTGAAAGGCGTGGCGTTGCTGTTCAGCGAGAAACGGAAGGCGCCGTTGCTCTCGTCATGGCACAGCGGGCCGTTGATGTCTTTCGACACGATCGTCGGCGGGTTGGATACGGTGGCGAATCTGTTGGCGAATGTGGTGTTCGGGTAGGGACGGCCGAAAGCGTTCGTCGTGCTGGGCAGCACCTTCACGGGAATGTTGCTCTGGTTGCTGGCATAGTTGCCGTTCACGGCGTAGGTGACGGTCGCTACGGTATTCAGCCTGTTCCATGTAATGGATTGCTGTTCGAGGAACGGTATCTTGTAGCTCGGAAATACCAGCAGCGAATCTCTGCGCGGCGTCATCGCCTGGTTGAAGGTAACGATGAACCGCACTTCCTCCTTGTCGCAGGTAATGGGCGTGGTAATAGCAGTGTTCTGTTGGTCGAGTATCTCGTAGCTTGCTTCTAAGGGCAGCATGTCGATCACCACCACATCTGCCGACGAACTGGCGCCCTGCAAAACCCCTACCGCATTTTGCCCCTCCGTTATGCGGACGAAGGCGCTGGTCGAAATCTCCTGCGGCGTAATCGCATACGCGATCCAGCAAATCTTCTCCTCTCCAGCCCCTCCAACCCATGTGGTGCTTATATGAGTGAACAGGTTGTCGGGATTTAGCAGACCGACAAATTCTACTTTAGGATCTACATTCACGTTCATGACGGTGTCGTACGTGAGTCTCAGCGTCAGTTTGTAGTCGTCGGGCGTCAGGATAATTTTATCGAACTCGTCGGCGACATTATTTTTCACATATTTGACGTTGCACGACGGCAGGTTGAAATCCACGCCGAATACGCTGTCCTGCTGCCAGGGGGCTAATGTACTGGGAGGATTCCATATTTGGGCGTCGTGTACGTTAACGCCGATGCCGTGGTCGTAATAGCCGCCGATTTGGGGTTCGCTATTGGAAAAGTCCTCGCTGATGGCATACCGGATGCTCCATTCCGTGCGGCTGCCGGGCGTCCAGCGACCGTTGTTCGTCTGTTCCATCAATACCAGTCCGTTGCCGAAGTCAGGCCAGTTGGGATAGGTGCCGGTGTAGCCCGTAAAGTTGAATTGCGGCGTCGTTAGGGTGTCCATTTCCTGCCCAAAGGTAAATTTCAATGTGGCGAACTCGGTTGTCCGCTGGATCATATAAGGGTGCATCTCCACTCTTACGCCGATAATGCGCTGATCTACATTTACATCTGAGATAATGCTGCTGGTCTCTGTCGGGTTGCCGGCGAAATCAAATCCGCCTGTTGCCGACACGTGAAAGATGTCGGCAATAATATTGTTTGCATCCCTGTACACTGTGTAGGTGACGCGGCAGGTACTGTCGTTTTTCCAGTTGATGGTTGCGCTGCCGACAAATACTGTATTTGACACCTCGTTTTCCGGCGTAAAAGTAAGCGATATATCGTTCGACAGGGCAGTGGTGTCCATCGCTTCATTGTATTGCAGTTCGAAAGTGAAGCGGGTGGTTTCGTCGTTGACGCTTCCCAGCGGCTGGATGTATTTTAGCAACGGCTTGACGTAATCCACCGGCAACTGGATGCTTCGGCTTTGCGCCGTTCGGTCGGGCGTATTGTACGCATGGCCTCCGGCAACGGTAACTTGTATCAGTTGTTCATAGGTGGAAGGCAGGGAGGGGCTTACGTCGAATGTCCAATCGACGATGGTCTCGCTTGAACCGCCCCGAAAGCCTCCCGATGTCATCGTGACACCCGATGCGGTTACGCCTGTGGGATTGGGCGATAAAGTTAGCGTCGGGACGGGCGTCGGCTCAAGCGAATTTTCGTAGGTTGCGGTAATCGTAAGCGTGGTGCTGGAAGCAGTGGATTGGTTGATTTTTGCAGGGGTGGCGGTCAGGCTGGTCATTTTTACCTGATAGAGCATTACCCCGAAGTCGCCGGATGTTCCCATGCGGGATTTAACATAGTCATAATGATATTGGAGTTCCGGTGTGATAGGCACATTGCCCTCTACATGCAAAGCTACTTCGGGGTAGTTTTGCGTGATGGTTGGCGCTTCCGGATGCACTTCATACGTAATAACATAACTTGCTTCATACTCATCCCATCCGGTTTCGGCGGGTACAAGGGTCAGCCGGTCGGAAAGATCAAGTACGGGTCGCGCCTGATCTGGTATTGTCGCGCCGTAAAAATAATAGACCGGCGTGGATGCGGGATCCATCGTTATTTCACTTCCTTCGCTATAGAATGTTATGCGGAAAGAGACCTTGGTAAGCGAGGGCGTGATCTGGAAACCGGCCAGTGGCGTGTAGGTTCTGTTGGGGCTGTCCCATGGTTTTGAGAAATCAACGGAAACCGTAAAAGCAGGCGTCGGCCTATTATCCTGAGACGGCGGATTCTGGCAAAACGCCGGTACAGCCCATGCGCCAAGCATGCTCCCCACGAGGAGAAAGCGGCAGTAACTGTGAAAGATGCTTCTTAACCTACTGCATTTGAGTTGGTTAAGGGATTTTATTGCGTAAATATATCTCTTCATCGTAATCAAATATATATATGTGACTAAAATTTGGCAAATGTAAATATTTTTTTTTTGATAAATGCAAATTTTGTCAAAAAAATGTTCAAAAATATTTTTTTTTTGGCGGCAACGATTTTAATTTGTTGCAGTAAAGCCTTGTTATTCCTCAAAAATTTTGTTTTTTGCTGTTCCGAAAAAAATGCCTGTCTTAGTGGAATAAAATGAACAGGAAGAAGTCCTGCAACAGGATCAATCGATCCAACCGTAAGCTAACCAGCCGTAAGTTGAAGCATACGCTAATAAAGTGTCGTCCCTGGCATCCGTAAGCTGAAGCATACGGTTAATAAAGTGTCGTCCCTGCGGGACTTGGTCGGTCGTCGCTGGCATCCGTAAGCTAAAGCATACGGTTAATAAAGTGTCGTCCCTGCGGGACTTTGCGGTCGTCGCTGGCATCCGTATGCTGAAGCATACGGTTAATAAAGTGTCATCCCTGCGGGATGAATCCACTCGAAAACAGGTGGTTATACAAAGTGTCATTGTAAACGCAATGACGAATGTACGAAAATTTTCAGACAATATAATAGTTTTCGGGCAGACACAATATACCTTTTAGGGAAAACGAATATACCTTTTAGGGAAAACGAATATACCTTTTGGGGAAAACGAATATACCTTTTGGGGAAAACGAATATACCTTTTAGGGAAAACGAATATACCTTTTGGGGAAAACGAATATACCTTTTAGGAAAAACGAATATACCTTTTGGGGAAATTCGTAGGGTGTCCCTGTGGCGAAGTCAGGAAAGCGGAGGCTGGTTGTCCGGTTGCCGCCCGCTACCCTGTCGACCGCCGAATATCCGAAAAATAAGCTTAAAAACGGGAGACTGTCCGTGGCTACTCGTGCTTCCTAAGGTTTTTTCAATTCTCAATTGAACCTTTACATGATGAAAATTTGTAAATTTCATGTATGAATTTATTATTTTTGCACCTGTAATGTATATTAAGGTTTATGAAATATCGAATTTTGTTTTTCCTGTATAACTTTTTGTACTGGATGTTGTTTTTTCTGTTTGTTCGGTTGATGTTCATGTGTTACAACCATACCCTGTCGTTTTCGATGAGTCCCAACGAATGGGGTAATGTACTGTTATACGGCGCATGGATGGATACAGCGATGAGCGGTTATCTCTTGATAGGCGTTGCCTTGCTTCTTGCCATCACTTCTTTTTCAGAGAGTAAAGTGGTTTCGCGGGTGTTATTGATTTATACATTGCTGTTTACGGCAGTGTTTGGGATCATGGCGGTAGCCGACATGGAAATGTACGGATATTGGGGTTTTCGATTAGACAGTACTCCGCTGATGTACCTCAAAACGCCCAAAGAGGCGTTTGCCTCCACCGACATGTCGAAACTTGTTTTTCTACTGACGCTATTGGCGGTATTGCTGCTTGCCTTCAGGAAACTGTACCGGCTCTTCATGCGGGCTACGATGCTCAAGCCCGTGCCCAAAACAGGGTGGAAAGGCATCCCGGTTTTCCTGTTTGCCGGAGCGCTGATGATTCTTCCCGTCCGGGGAAACCTTGGCGTAGCGCCGATGAATATCAGTTTCGTATTTCATCATCCGACGAATATCTTTGCCAATCACGCTGCCGTCAATGTGGTGTGGAGCGCCATTAAGTCTCTGACCGAATCGGATAAGATAACGCTTTATCATTTTATGGAGAACGACAAAGCGGAAGCGTTATTTTCGGAAAATTATCCCGTGCAGGAAACAACACGTTTTGTGTTGAAGGAACAGCGTCCCAACCTGATAGTAATCATATTGGAGAGTTTTTCCAACCGGTTGATAGCGCCTTTAGGCGGAAAACCGGATGTTACGCCCCATCTTAATCGCCTGTGCAGGGAAGGTATTGTCTTTTCCAACATGTATGCTGCCAGTGACCGTACCGACAAGGGTTTGCTGGCTATCCTGAGCGGTTACCCCGCACATCCTGTGGCGCGTGTAATTAGTTTTTCCGAAAAAACCCGCCGATTGCCGTTTTTGAGCAAAGATTTGAAGCAATCCGGATATGACGCGGAACATATTTCCGGATTCGACAACAAGTTTTCCAATATTCGTTCCTATTTGAATCATGCACGCTATGACCGGGTGATCGACCGCAGCGCTTTTCCATCCGAAACTTATCGTAGCGCCAAATGGGGTGTTCCCGATCATTATGTCTTTGAAAAATTGCTGGAACGTTGCAACGACAGTCCATCGCCTTTTTTCAAGTCGCTGATTACCCTGAGCAGCCACGAGCCGTTTGATGTGCCTATGCCGCCCGTCTTTAAAGGCAGCGACGACGAAACGCGCTTCATCAATTCGGCCTGTTATACCGACCAATCGTTAGGCGCTTTTATTGAGGCAGCTCGCAACACCGACTGGTGGGCGCACACACTGATAGTGATTACGGCCGATCACGGCATCGGATGGCCGGGAAATTTTGCGGCGTATGAGCCGGAAAAACTCCATATTCCGATGATATGGACGGGAGGCGTTCTTGCTGTTTCTGATACCGTTGTTACAACTGTCGCTTCACAAACGGACATTGCCTGCACCCTTCTCAAGCAGTTGGGGATCCGCAACGACAACTACCGTTTTAGCAAGGATATCCTGGGGTCTCCTGTCGTTTCCTTTGCCTTCTGCGATTTCAACAACGGTTTCGGATGGGTGACAGACAGTGCGCAGTTGGCTTTCGACAATGTGGGCAACCGGCTTGTTCTCAAAAGGGGTAATGTTTCGGACGCCACCGTGGAAAAAGGAAAAGCCTATTTGCAGATATTTGCCGACGATGTGAAAAATAAGTGATTTTCGCTTGTAACTGTTCGGTGTAACTGCGGGCTGTTCCTTCTATAATCATAAAAAAAAGAATGCTGCTTTAGGCAGCATTCTCCTTCATGATATGATGATTGAAAAGATATTATTGAATAATTGCTTTGAAATCGGCATTGTCGAAATATTTGGCAAACTCAATGTCTTTTATTGCGTTTGCTTTCAGTTCGGCGCTTTTCGATGCAGCTGTGCGAAGATTATTGATAACCAGACTGTTATTCTGTGTTCTTGCTCCTGCAACTGCTTTCAGGTAATACACGAGAGCGTCATCACTCTTAACGGAATTCAGGATGGTAAGCGCTGCATCATTCTGTTTGGCTAACAGTTTGGCCAATGCGGCGTTGATTTCAATCTGATTGCCGAAATAGTTGATGGCATCGGTGTATTTGCCTTGAATAATTTTGATGGTTCCGAGGTTGTACTTGGATTCTTCATTGGCTGTGATTGAAGTCAGCAAATCTTCGGCTTCGGAAATTTGGCCTTCGCGCAGGGCTACAACGGCAAGATTGTTTTTAACAATATCGTTGTTGGAGACGGCTTTGGCGTCATTTAAGGCGGTTTTCGCTTCGCCGGTACGTCCGAGGTTCAGCAATGCCACGCCCAGATTGTTCTTGGTGCGGTAATCGTTCGGATAGAAACGGGCGGCTGCTTGATATACGGCCAGTTTTTTGTTGTTGTCCTGTACCAGCGTACCGGCATAAAGGATTTCTTCCAATTTCAATTTGCCGGGGTCTTGTTCGAACTGTGCAAGGATTTCCTGGTCGGATAAGCCTACTACTTCAATGCTAACGGTCATTTTCGAACGGCGCAACTGGGGAAGAATTTCTTTTTTGATTTCTTCGTAAGCAGCGGCGATGTTCTTTATTTCACGTTCGCGAACTACCGGATCGGAATACATAGACAATACCCTCAGGATTAACTGCTTGTCGGCAACATTAGATGTTTCCATCAGCTTTTTGAAACCGTCCCAGTCTTCCGGAGTCGTAACTACTTTCAGGAAGTCGGATTGAACAATTTCTTCCACTTTGGCGGCTTTAAAATTTTTCTTGAAGAAAGCTTCTCCTGTTTTTTCACGGGAATTGGACAGTTTGGTATTCAAATCGAGTGGGCCATCAGGTGAAGCGTAGGCAGAAAGTTCAGCGCTTCTGAAATTGACGCGATCATTGGCTTTGGCTGCCTTTACGGCTTCGGTGAAATCCTTGATGTCTTGCTTTTTTGTTTCGGCTGTACGCACATCCGACTGTTGCAAGGCATATTTGATGTCGGCTTCGTAGGAATCCTCGGTAATACGCACATACTTGTCGGAAGCATAGGTCGTTCTACCGTCTTTCTGTACCAGCAGGCAGGTAGTGATAATGCCGTCGGCAAGTTTATACGGTTCAAACGCCAGCGATTGCGTTCCTTTGGCAGCCGACGCTCTCAATGAAAGCTCGGACAACTGGTATTCCGGTTTGTAGGCTACTTTCGAAGAGTAGCTGAATGAGCCGCCGTCATATTTAATAACTTTAAAATTATCCTTCACGGATTCGCCCTGAACCTTGTATGTTTCAAAGGGCAATTCGTTGCTTCCGCTCACCAGCACTGGCGTCAGTTCCATCACAACGGATTTGTTAAAGTATTTCGGTGGATATGTGCCATTGACGGTTATGGACACATCATTGCCCACCAATTCAAGTACGGGCGGATTAACGGTATATTTTACCTGATCGGCTCCTTTCTTCATCTTTTTCAATGGTGAGCATCCCGTGGCAGCAACACCTGCAAGCAAAGCGGAGATTAAAACTAAATTTATCCTTTTCATAGACACTTACAATTATATTTTTATTTTTAAAATAATTAATGATTCTGACATAAAATTCAGTCTGCAAAGTTATGTATTCTTTTCAGAATAAAAAATATTTCATGTCAATTTATTTTATTTTTTTTTGAAAATATATTTTATCATCGGGCATGATTTCCTGCAATGCGTTTAAATTCAGATATTTATAAGATATGCATTTTCAATGGAGAGAAGGCTCTCCCGTCATATTTTAACGTTCATTAACAGTTTTTCAACACAAATAATTCGGAATTACCGGATGTATTCATACCGGGAAGCATCAAGGCGTAACAGGATGAAAAGCAAAATGGTAAATGCCCATAACGAAGAACCGCCATAACTGAAAAAAGGTAGCGGGATGCCGATAACAGGCATCAAGTCAACTGTCATGCTGACGTTGATAAAGAAATGCACGAACAGGATGCATACCACGGAATAGGCATATACCCTGCCGAAGACGGAACGCTGGCGCTCGGCAAGGAAAATCAGTCGCAGCAACAGTGTGACAAACAGCGTCACGATAACGAAAGCGCCTGCGAACCCCCATTCTTCGCCTACGGTGCAAAAAATGAAATCGGTGCTTTGTTCCGGTACGAAATTGAACTTGGTCTGTGTACCCTGCAAAAAACCCTTCCCGAAAAAACCGCCGGAACCGATAGCTATTTTCGACTGAATAACGTTGTATTCGATGCCTTTGGGATCGGATTCCTTGCCCAGCATCACCAGGATACGCTTTTGCTGATGGATATCCAGCGCGTTGTCGAATACAAAATCGACGGAGAACGTAAACACAAGTGCGCAAATAATGAAAAGTACGATAATCCGGACATACGGCAGTCGCCTGAAGGCGGCAAAAAGGACAAAAAAGACGAATACAGGGATGGCCGACCCCAGCAGCAGTTCGTGAATATCGAATCGTGAGCCGGTTAACAGGTTGACAAAAAAGAGAATGACAAAAACCGCACAGAAAAATCCGATGCCTTTCAGTGTAAGTTTGGTCTGTTTGCTTTTGTACTGATATGCGGCAAAGCCCGACAGGATAAGCCCGCCTACCAGATAGACCTGCACATTCTGCATCAGCAGCGACAAAACGAACAGTACCACCGCCAACATTCCGAACAAAAGGACAGCCTGATGGAGGCCTTCGCGATACAGTACAATCAGAAAGGCAAGATACACCAACCCGGAGCCAAGGTCATGCTGCAACAGAATCAGTATGAGAGGAGAACCGATTATAGCAGCGAGTATCAATATATTACGGGTTTGCATCAGTTTGCCGGAATAATTGCCCAAATATTTCGCCAACGCCAGTCCCGTAGCTATTTTCACAAATTCCGAAGGCTGTATTTGCAGGGAGCCTATTTCGAACCACGATTTGGAATGATTTACCTCTTTCCCTATCATCAATACGGCTATCAGCAGCAAAATGCCGATGCCGTAGATGGGATAGGCAAAAGAAGAAAAAAAGCGGGTATCAATCAAGCACACTGCTACTGCCAGAGATACTGCGGTAACGATCCACAGCAGTTGTTTCCCGTAACGTTGCGAGATGGAGAAAATGCTGGCATTCTGTTCATCGAACACAGCGGCGTAAATATTGATCCATCCCGCCAAAACGAGCGTCAGGTACAAACCGACCGTTACCCAGTCGATGCCGTTGATGAGGTTAGTTGGCCTCTGCATGATTGTCGTAAAGATTAAAGCTCAGCAGTCTGTTTTCCATCCAAGGGCGCGCTGTTTCGCCTTTCAGGTATTTTTCGATGAGCAGCGAGGCTATCGGCGCTGCCCAGCTTGCGCCTGATCCGGAGTTTTCGACATATACGGCTACGGCAATTTTGGGATAATTGCGGGGTGCGTATGCCATGAAGGTCGAATGGTTTATTCCGTGTGGATTTTGCGCCGTTCCTGTTTTTCCGCACATCTCAATTTCCGGTATGGCCACCCATTTGGCCGTTCCTCCGGCCCCCGTAACGGCGTAGTACATTCCTTCCTGCACTGCCTCGAAATGGGAAGTATCCACTTTGGTAAACCGTTTTTCTGCATATTGCGGCGGTACGGTGTCGCGACCGGCGATTTTTTTAATCAGATGGGGAGTGTAGAAATACCCTCCGTTGGCGATCAGCGCTGCGAAATTGGCCATCTGTACGACGGTGTTCCCGATTTCTCCCTGACCGATAGCCAGAGAAACAAGCGTAAGTGATCGCCACGATTCTGGCGTGGGAAAAAATTTGCGGTCGTAATCTTCGGCGGAAGGAATTTTACCGCTCAGTTCCTGCGGCAAATCGATTCCGAGTTTTTCGCCGAATCCCAGCGACAGGATGTATTCCCGCCATTGCAGGTAGTTTTCGCGCGTGGAGAGCGGTTTGTTGTCGAGGATACGTCTGAAAGCCGTTGCAAAATAGCTGTTGCACGAGTTGCCTATTGCTTGCGGCAGGTTCAGCGGCGAAGCGTGGGCGTGGCATCCCATGTGGAAACGTCCCACGGTGTATCCGCCTGTGCATCCGCAGGTGCTATGAGGCGTCAGCGTGCCGTGTTGCAACCCTGCCAGCCCCTGCGCCACTTTGAAGGTAGAGCCGGGAGGATAGGCCGACATCACCGAGCGGTCGAAAAGCGGTTTGCCGAGATTGTGCGACAGTTTCAGATAGTCTGATCGTACCCGCCCCACCAGCAGCGCGGGGTCGTAATTCGGCACAGACACCATCATCAATATCTCGCCGGTGGCAGGCTCAATGGCAACGGCGGCTCCCCGCATTTTGCCCATCAGATGTTCGGCATAGGTTTGCAGTTCCGCATCAATGGACAGCGTGAGGTTCGACCCGACTACGGCCATCGTATCCAGATCGCCGTTGAGAAAACTTCCCTTGATCTGCCCGCGCACATCTACCTGATAGATATTAAGCCCCATTTTTCCACGCAAGGCTTTCTCGTAGAACTGTTCTATACCGCTCTTGCCGATGTAGTCGCCTATCTTGTAATACGGGTCTTTTATCTCCGTCGAATCCACTTCGGCGACGTAGCCCAGCAGATGGGGCGCAATCGGACGGACATAGTTCCTCAATGTGCGCGCCTGAACTGAAAAGCCCTTATATTTATAGAGGTGTTCCTGTAATACGGCATAGGTTTCGGCCGATAACTGCTTGAGAAAGATGGCCGGCTTGTAGGACAGCAGGCTTTTCTTTTGTTTGGGCGTCAACCGCCGGAGGGTTGTTTTGATGACGTCCTTTGAGATACCGAGGATATTGGCAAGTTCGGCAGTATCAAACGGTTGAATGTCTTTGGGAATGATCATCAGGTCGTAAGCCGCTTGATTGGTGACTATTGGCAAGCCGTTGCGATCGAAAATCTGTCCGCGGGCGGGATATTGCCTTACCCATCGCTGAGAATTGCTGTCGCCGCTTGCCTTATAAGTGTCGTCGATGATTTGGAGGAAAAACAGGCGTCCCAGCAAGACCAGTCCCGACAGGATGATAAAAGCGCCAATCATATATTTGCGGAAGTCAAGATTCATTTGGAAGGAGCGACAAGAAATTGACTGATAATGATTAACGCCAGGGTGAAAACACTGCTTGCCACTGCTCTGAAGGAAGCTGTGATAAAATCGCCCCATCCGAAGGATTCTAACCAGAACAGCAGGAAATGATGCGCTGCTACCAGCAGCGAGGCGTATTTCAAAAACCACCTCCATCCGAGAGAAGGCGCTGTAGGCGACATACCCGGATCATAACCGTCGCGGGGCGCAATAAAGCGCAACAGATGGTAACGCAAATAGCCCGTAAAAACGGTGGCCATCGTATGGTACCCGATGGTGTGCGACGAAACGTCGATCAGCAGTCCCAATGTAAACGATACCAGCAGTAACAGCCATCCGGATGTCTCAAAAGGCAGCCACAGGATAAAGAGAATATAGAGGTAGGGATTCACATAACCGCTGAACTGAAGGTTGTTCAAGAGAAAAAATTGCAGGAAGATCAGCAATATGAAACGAAAAATGTTGATAATAACTGTTTTGATCATTGGTCGTCCTGATTTTTCTTTTGTTCCAGCATATCCTGCTCGCTTTGCAGGTAGTTTCTTATCAGGGAAACCCGATAAAGTTTCCGGTAATCGGTAAACAGCAATACTTCGATCGTGTAGAAATTACCGTCTTTTTTGAAAAATTTGCTTACTGTTCCCACGGGAGCGCCTTCGGGAAAACTGCTCGAATAACTTGTCACCACCAGTGTGTCGCCGATGGCAACCGGAACATGAAGCGGTATTTCGTTCAGTTCGGCATAGCGGTACGATTTGCCGTTCCATTGGAGGGAGCCGTAAAAATCGTTTTTCCCGAATTTGACGCTGAGCCTGAAATTACGGTTAATGATGGGTAAAACGGTGGAGAAATGTTCGGAAACGTTATCCACTATGCCGACAATCCCGTCGGAGCCGATAACCGGCATACCGATTTCAACCCGCTGTTGCCTCCCCTTGTCCAGTGTAATGTAATTGTACTGCTTGTTGACAGATATATTGATGACACTTGCCGGAAGGTATCCGTACCACACCTGTCGCAGAGAATCATAGGATGTATAATAGGTCAAATCATCGGAATAACGGGATTCCGGCAAACGTTTGCGCAATTCGTAATTTTCTTTCACAAGTTGATGATTGATTTCAATAAGGTTCAGGTATCTGCGCCATTTATTGATCCCCTCATCCATTATTCCGGTCACGTATCCGAAAAAATTTCCTGCGGTGATGCGCTGAATATAATGGTTCCGTATCAGCATGACAAAAGCCGTTCCTTCCAGTACAAGGAACAGGAACAACATGTGATGTCTGTAAAAAAAGCGAAACAACGTGCGCATAGGTGCATTTTGATAATGCAAAAGTAATGAAAAAATGATAAAAGCGAAAAGATTTTTGTCGTTTCGCTTCTCCGTGCCGGCGCACATCTATGAAAACGGTTTTCGCCGAAATCGAACGACAGGACGCCTACACTCTACAAATGGGACATAATGATTTCGCACATCTTCCGACAAAATGCCGGCTCGTGATGCCGGATGACGGCCAGGCGAACATCAGTGATGACAAGCCTGTTATGGGCAGTTTGCCCGTATTTCCCCCTATTTTGTTAAAACCATTAAAGAATATCCACTTGTAGAAACAAATGGTGAAGAATTTCACCCGCCTCACAACCAATATGCAATTTTACCCGAAAATATTACCGCGGCAATCCTATTATTTTCACCGGTCCCAGTAATCCTGATTCCTGCAATGGGCTGTCGGCTTTCCATTCGCTGTGTCGGCTTTTTACTTTCCGGTCTTTTTCCGGGAGGCGCATATCGCCTATCAGCCTGTTCTTCCATGTGTTGGCCACTTCTATCTCCAGCGTATTTTCGCCCTGGCGGAGATGGTCGGTTATGTTTACCCTGTACGGCGCTGTCCATGCGCCGCCGACATACGTTCCGTTTACTTTTACTTTGGCCATGGCGACCACCTTTCCCAAGTCGAGGTACAGCGTCCTGTCTTTCGGGATGACGTCCACGGACAGGCGCGTCGTATAAACCGCCGTACCGGAATAGTAGCGTATCCGTTCGTCATCGGACTGCGACCAGTCTTTCAGCTCCGAAAAGTCGGCAGTATATGTAACCTTGTCCGACTCGAACTGAACTTCGTAAGGCGTGTTTACGGTTGCTATGATTTCCGGTTCCGGAAAATTGGCGGCGATGTCCTTCGCTGCAGGAGCGCCTTTTTTGCGAAAGACAATCAGCGTGCTGCCAATGGCGTCCAATTGCAGGGGAACGATGGTGGTTTCCGCCGTTTGTTCGAAAGCCGGCAGCGACCGGATTTCGCCGGTAACTGCGTCCCAAAGTTCGGGCTGAAGCCCTTTCACGCGAAATTCCGCACGGATACGGATGGTTTGTTCGCTTTGGTTGCTCACGAAATAAATCTCTTTTCCGTTGATACTGCGATGATTGTACAGCACGGCGTCATTGTCCGACAGGAAGTCGGGCGTCAGCTGGATCGAAGCCAGCGCTTCTTCCATCGTCATGCCGGTCAATATCGTTCCTTTTCCGTAGTTGCGCTGCCGGACGGACGGGTCTCCCCACATTTTCTCCGCGAGTTCGCGTACTTGCTGGTCGGCATCGGGATAGCCCTGCATACTTGGCGAACGGCTCGGAGGCGTCCCCAGTACTACCGCGCCGGCCGCCGTCAACTGTTCGATTTTTTGCAGCACTTCGGGGCGCATGGTTTCCAGCGGCGGCAATACCAGAATGCGATAGGATGTGCCGTGCGGTAATACGAGCCGTCCGTTCTTCACTGTCAAATCGCGAAGGATTACTTCGGCATTGATGTAGTCAAAGGAATAGCCTTTCGGCAGTTCGGGATCGCGGATGCCGGTCATTTTCGGAACATCCTCTCCGATGAAATAGGCAACGTCGGCAATGTTCAGGCCTTGCTGCAACATAAAGTTGCAGCGTTTCAGGTAGGTAGTGAACAAGTCCAGATGGTCGAACCATGTATTTTTCCGGTTAAACTCATTGCCGAACCATGCGTCTATGCCGGGGTAACCGTCTTCGTATGCCTGCTGAATGTACACGTGCAGGAGGGAGCTGTTGATACCCTCTGTAAACGACCAGTCGCCGCGGCGTTTCATCAAAGCGGGATAGCGTCCGTAAGCGTTGCCGCCGCAGGTGAAGGATTCTGCCCAAACATTGCGCTTTCCGTAAATATGAGCGCACGACGAAGCGGCGCGATTCTCGATGTTACCCAGCGAACCTTCGCTCCAGAACTCGCCTGCCACTTCGTCGGATTGACCGCCGTATTGCAGGAACTCACCCGGAAATCCCCAGTGGCCGTAGTTTTCCAGCCATGTAACCAGCCCGTATCGGTGGCTGATGTCGCGCAAGCCACCTACATAATCGTAAGCCACTTTATCGGCTATCAGCCGGCGAACATCCCACAAAAAGCGGTCGGACATCTCGGGGTTGCCGATCACGTGTCCTCCGAAAACCGGCAGGAACGGCGTTGCGTCGTATCCGTATTTTTGCCGGAAGTCGTCCATGAATCCATCCGTAAAATTTTGTCCTCCCGTTTCATAGCTGTCTTCAACAACTACTTGGAATGTACGGCGGTCTTCGGCGGGAATCCGTTCCATGATTTTACCGAGGAATCCGTCGAAATGAGCCGCTACGTGTTCTTTGCTCATTTTGTCCACCTCAAGTCCCGTGCCTTCCGGCGATGCAGGGCTGTTGGTGACGTGGGTAAGCGCCATGCCGGTGCGCATGACGATCCATTCGCCTTCGGGCGCTTCCCATGTCAGAATGCCGTCTGCCGACATATATTGGGAAATATCCAGCACTTGCTGTGGCATTATGGGCTGAATGTCTTTTAATTCCGTCTGTTGATCCCACAAATAATCGTGCCAATAGGGAAGCGGCTCCGGAAACATTTTGGCCAGCGACTTTTCGGCATAATATTCTACTACCGGCGTGGGCGACAGGATAATGTCCCGTATGGAATTGCTTTCTCTCTCATTGCGGAAGATAATGCGAAATTCGTCCGAGCGTATTTCGGGAAAGGTGACCGCTATCGGCGCCAGCGGCTCAAAGCCTACATTGAGAGCGAGGTTGGTTCGGTTAGATTTAAACTGTTTCACCGTACGGAAACCGTTGGCTTCCTTTGCCTGAATTTCCACCTCTGCGTAGAATGTACCGGAAGGATAGATCAGCATCGAACGGGCGGTCTGTTCGGCAGGAAGAAGTATGTGGATGCTTGATTCTCCGGCGAGAAGGACATCCTGTGCAGGATTTTTTGCCGGTTGCGACACCTTCATTCCACCCTTGGAGCGGACAATACGGGTGCCGGGCAGTGTGTTGGAGAGACATTCCAGGTAGGGGGACTTTACCGGAAAAGCAATGACTTTCACGTCCTGAAAAAAGCTTTTGGGTTGCGGCAATCGTTGTGAAATTTTTGCCGGCCCTGTAACACGGATTTCGGACGATGCCAGATAACGCATGGCCTGTTCCGGTTTCACCCACGGTCCTCCTGACTGGCTCCATCCGGGACAGTTGAACAGTCCGATCTGAATGTCTAATTCTCCGGCGGTTTTCAGTGCCGTGTGCAGTATGTCGTACCATTCGTCGCTCAACACTTTTACCTTGCCGAAGGGAAAATTTCCCTGAGCAATATTGCTGCCGATGAAAGCGCGGTTGATGCCGGCCTGTTTCATGGCATGGAGGTCTTTTACGATGCCTTCCTTCGATATATTGTCGTTAATCCAGTACCAGTAAACGCCGGTACGGATGCTGTCCGGCGGAGCAACAAATCCACGTTCGACAGCCGAAAAGTCAGCCTGTTGCGAACAACTCCATACGGTGGTTGCAACGGCGAAAATTTTGAATATACGGTGCATAATTTTTATTATTTATTGTTTTTTGTTTATTGTTTTTCGTTTTCTACGTTTGTGAAACGGTTATTTTACGTTGTTGATGGTTTATGCGAACGGTGGGACTATTCTCCGATGATTTTAACCAGAACTCTTTTGCGGCGTTTGCCGTCAAATTCACCGTAGAAAATTTGTTCCCACGGGCCGAAATCCAGTTTTCCTTCGGTAACAGCCACCACTACCTCGCGTCCCATGACCGAACGTTTCAGGTGAGCGTCGGCATTGTCTTCCAATCCGTTGTGGTGATAATGGCTGTAGGGTTTTTCGGGCGCCAGTTTTTCGAGCCAAACGTCGATGTCGTGATGCAGTCCGCTTTCGTCATCGTTAATAAACACGCTTGCCGTGATGTGCATGGCGTTGACAAGTACCAGTCCTTCTCTGATGCCGCTTTCGGCAAGGCATGTCTTCACTTCTGGCGTGATGTTGATCAGTCCACGCCTTGAGGGTACGCTAAACCACAATTCTTTTCGATAGCTTTTCATCTTTGGTGTTGTGGAAATGCCGCGCCCGGCACGATTATACTTTGATTTCTACTTCTACGCCGCTGGGCAGTTCCAGTTTCATCAGCGCATCGATGGTCTTGGGCGTGGAACTGTAGATGTCCATCAAACGCATGAAAGCAGACAGTTCGAACTGTTCCCTTGATTTCTTATTGACGAATGTAGATCGGTTGACCGTGAAAATGCGCTTGTGGGTGGGTAAGGGGATAGGCCCGCTGACCGAAGCGCCTGTCATTTTAACGGTTTTTACGATTTTTTCGGCCGATTTATCTACCAGATTGTGGTCGTAGGATTTAAGTTTGATTCTAATCTTTTGACTCATATTATGAATGATGATTGGATAAAATTATTTTTCAAAACATTTAATTGTCAATGCCTTTTACCGACTTAATTACTTCTTTGGCAATATTGTCGGGTAACAGGTGATAGTGTGAAAATTCCATGGTAGAGGTGGCGCGTCCGGAGGTGATTGTTCGAAGTACGGTTACGTATCCGAACATTTCCGACAGCGGCACTTTGCATTTCACCACCCGTGCGCCTCCGCGTTCTTCCATGCCGGTGATTTGCCCGCGTCGCTTGTTGAAATCGCCGATGACGTCGCCCATGTATTCTTCGGGGGTAACTACTTCTACCGACATGATCGGTTCCAGCAGGATAGGCTTTGCGTGTTTGCATGCTTCGCGAAATGCCTGTTTGGCACAGATTTCGAATGAAAGCGAATCGGAATCCACCGCATGGAATGAACCGTCCAGCAGGGTTACTTTCATACTGTTGAGTGAAAAACCGGCCAGAACACCGTTTTGCATGGCCACCTTGAAGCCTTTTTCCACCGCAGGAATGTATTCTTTCGGAACGTTTCCGCCTTTTACTTCGTCCACAAACTGTAATCCGCTGACGTCTTCATCGGCAGGTTCCACCCGCACGATGATGTCTGCGAATTTACCGCGGCCGCCTGTCTGTTTTTTGAATACTTCGCGGTGCTGGTATGCGGCTGTGATGGCTTCCTTGTAGGCCACCTGAGGTTCGCCCTGATTACATTCCACTTTGAATTCACGGCGCAAACGGTCGAGGATAATTTCGAGGTGAAGTTCGCCCATGCCGTTGATAATGGTTTGTCCCGAATCGGGATCCGTACGTACCTGAAAAGTAGGGTCTTCTTCGGCGAGCTTGGAGAGTGCGACTCCGAGCTTGTCCATGTCGGCTTGTGTCTTGGGTTCAACGGCAATACCGATAACGGGATCGGGGAAAGTCATGGATTCCAGCACGATGGGATTCTCCGGAGCGCATAGGGTGTCGCCTGTGCGCAAGTCTTTCAGGCCTACGGCAGCGCATATATCGCCTGCTCCGCAACATTCTATCGGGTTCTGCTTGTTGGAATGCATTTGGAAAAGGCGTGAGATGCGTTCCTTTTTGCCTGACCGGGTGTTGAGCACGTAAGAACCGCTGTCCAGCACGCCGGCATAGACGCGGATGAATACCAGCCGTCCTACATAGGGGTCGGTGGCGACTTTGAAAGCCAGTGCGGTCAGGGGTTCCGTGTCTTCCGGCTTGCGGGTGATTTCCTTGTCGGTGTCGGGATGAACGCCTGTTACGCTGCCCTTGTCCAGCGGGTTGGGAAGGTAAGCGGCTACGGCGTCGAGCAGGTTCTGAACGCCTTTGTTTTTAAAAGCCGATCCGCAAAGCATCGGTACAATGGTTTGTGCGATGACGGCTTTGCGGATGCCTGTTTTCAGTTCTTCTTCGGTGATGGTGTCTGGAGCGTCGAAAAACTTCTCCATCAGGATGTCATCTGTTTCCACCACCGATTCTATCATCTTATTGCGCCATTCCGTAGCTTCGTTCATCAAGTCGGCGGGAATGTCGGTAACCTGAATGTCCTGTCCTTTGTCGTCTTTCCAGTAAACTGCCTTGAAGGTGATCAAATCAATAATTCCCTGAAATTTTTCTTCTGCTCCGATCGGAATGACCAGCGGTACGGGATTGGATTTCAGACGTTCCCGTATCTGGTTGACTACTCCGAAAAAATCGGCGCCCGAACGATCCATTTTATTGACGAATCCGATGCGCGGAACGCTGTATTTTTCCGCTTGCCTCCACACGGTTTCGGATTGCGGTTCTACGCCGCCTACGGCACAGAAAAGCGCAACCGTTCCGTCGAGAATACGCAACGAACGTTCTACTTCAACAGTAAAATCAACATGTCCCGGAGTGTCGATCAAATTGATATTGTATATTTGATCGTGATACTTCCACTGGCATGAAGTGGCAGCCGAGGTGATCGTGATGCCCCGTTCCTGTTCCTGAACCATCCAGTCCATAGTGGCTGCTCCATCGTGTACTTCACCAATCTTGTAATTAACTCCGGTGTAGAATAAAATCCTTTCGGAAGTAGTGGTTTTTCCGGCGTCGATGTGCGCCATGATACCGATATTTCTGGTAAATTTTAAATCCTTACTCATTCAATTTTATGATTCCTCATTTTCTGCATTAAAAGCGGAAATGTGAAAAAGCACGGTTGGCTTCGGCCATTCTGTGCATTTCTTCCTTGCGTTTGAAGGCAGCGCCTTCTTCTTTGTATGCCGCTAAAATCTCAGCTGCAAGCTTTTCACTCATGGATTTGCCTGTACGTTTTTTGGCATACAGGATGAGATTTTTCATGCTTACTGATATTTTCCGGTCGGAACGTACTTCCACGGGTACCTGAAATGTAGCTCCTCCTACACGGCGGCCTTTCACTTCTACCTGCGGGGTAATATTTTCCAATGCCTTACGCCATATATCCAAAGCTGTCTTGTCGTCTTCCTTGGACTTTTCTTCTACTAACTTGATGGCATCGTAAAAAATACCGAAAGCGATGGATTTTTTACCGTCCAGCATCAGGTTATTGACAAACCTCGTAACGCTTTTATCTTTATATACGGGGTCGGGCAAAATGATTCGTTTTTTAGGACTTGTTTTACGCATTGATTCCTATTATATATGTCAAACTTTATTTATTTTTTTCCTTTACCTTTGGTTGCGGGAGCGCCTTTTTTAGGCCTTTTGGCGCCATAAAGCGAACGGCTCGCCAACCGGCCTTCCACTCCCGATGCATCTAGTGCGCCGCGAATAATGTGGTATCTGACGCCCGGGAGGTCTTTCACCCTACCTCCGCGAATCAACACAATGGAGTGTTCCTGCAAATTGTGACCTTCACCTGGGATATAGGCGTTTACTTCCTTCTGATTGACTAATTTCACACGGGCTACTTTGCGCATGGCCGAATTGGGTTTTTTGGGCGTGGTGGTATAAACGCGCACGCATACCCCTCTGCGTTGCGGGCAGGAATCCAATGCGGGAGCTTTGCTTTTGTCCGCAAGTTTGCTCCTTCCTTTTCTTACTAACTGCTGTATTGTCGGCATAAAGTACGATTTTCTTTGATAGAATTACTTTTTAAAACGGTGCGCAAAGGTACGGTTTTTTTTGATAAAACCAATAGATGAAAAATTTTTATTTTTTTCTTCGGTAACATATTGCCTTATTTTTTCAGCGCTCTTGTCTTCATGTTGTACATCACTTTGGCCTTTCCCAGCCGGATATAGTCCAGCAGCGGGCGCGATGAAGGGCAGGTGTAACTGCACGATCCGCACTCGATGCAATTCACGATTTTTTCTTGCTCGGCGCGGTCGAACAATAGCTGTTCGGCGAGGGGCATCAGCAGGCACGGTTCCAGCCCCATCGGACACACGAAAACGCATTTGGCGCAGCGGATGCAGTTGCGTACCTGCCGGCGGGCGGTTTCCCGTTCGTCCATCAGCAGGATGCCCGAACATCCTTTGGTGGTGGGGATGTCTGTAGAAACAACGGCTTTGCCCATCATCGGGCCGCCGCTGATGATTTTTCCCGTTCCGTCGGGCAAACCGCCTGCCGCTTCTATCAGCGTTGACAGGGGAGTGCCGATGCGCACACGAAAATTCGACGGTTGCGCAAGCCTCTTGCCGGTGACAGTGACCAGCCGTTCCACGACCGGCTTGTTTTTCTGCACCGCTTCGTACACGGCAAACACGGTTGCCACGTTGAACGGAACTACGCCTACGTCCACCGGAATCCTTGCCGTAGGTATTTCGCGTCCCACAACGGCTTTGATGAGTTGTTTCTCGCCTCCCTGCGGATATTTCACACGCAACGGGCATATCTCAACGGTTGCGCCGTATGCGGCGGCACATTGCCTCATGAAGGCAACGGCGTCGGGCTTGTTGTTTTCTATGCCGATGATGGCACGCTGTACGTTCAGCGCTTTCATCAGGATGCGGATGCCGGTGATGATTTCGTGTCCCTTTTCGAGCATCAGGCGGTGGTCGCAGGTGAGATACGGCTCGCATTCCACGCCGTTGACTACAATGAGGTCGGCGTGTTTGCCCTGCGGTACGGCCAGTTTTACATGGGTGGGAAAAGTAGCGCCGCCCAGCCCTACAATACCCGCTGCCGTGATTTTCCGGATAATGTCCTCCACACTGTCCGGTATCGTGGTGTGGAGTTCTGCGGAAGTGTCAATGCCTTCCGCCCATTCGTCGCCTTCGGTTTCAATCTGCACGGCGGGACGTCTGTATCCCGACGCATCAAGAAAAGCGTCGATTTTTTTCACTGTGCCCGACACCGACGCATGTACGTTGGACGACACAAAACCTGCTGCTTCGGCTATCACTTGTCCCGCTTTCAATTTGTCGCCCACAGCCACCTTCACTGTTGCCGGTGCGCCGATATGCTGCGCCAGCATGATGGTCGCTACCGCAGGCGCCGGCACTGTTTTCACCGCTGAGCCGGCGCTTAGTTTGTTTTCGGGCGGATGAACGCCTCCTTTGGGAAATGTTTTCAACATAGAATGTGTTTTCAATCCGAATGCAAAAATAATAAAAAAACCAAAATTACAGCAACGCGATCCATTTTCGTAATTGTTCCGTTGCGATGCCTTTGCGAAGCGCATAGTCGTTCAATTGCTCATCGGTGATTTTTCCTACGGCAAAGGATCGGCTTTGCGGATGTGCGAAAATCAGTCCGCTGACGGTAGCGGTGGGGATCATGGCAAAGTTTTCGGTAAGCGACATGCCGTATTGCGTTGCATTCAGCAGACGAAACAGTGTTTCCTTTTCGGAATGGTCGGGGCAGGCCGGATATCCGTGTGAGACCCTTGTGAGGGTTTCCTTTTTGCTGTTGGCCGCCCATTGCCGGATGCTGATACATTCCGCAAAGGCTTCCGCCAGACGGTCGGCAAGCAGTTTCGACATAATAGCGTTGTAATCGTCGCCTTTGGCGCGGTAACTGTCTGCTAACGCATCTACGCCTATACCTGCCGTAAGGGCAAAGGCGCCGATGTAGTCGTTGAGGTTGCTGTCCTTCGGCGCAATGAAGTCGGACAGGCACAGGTTGGGATGCCCTTCCTTGAACGTCTGATTGCGCAGGTTATGAAATACGCAGACGGTTTTTGTCCTTGATTCGTCGTGGTACACTTCGATGTCGTCGCCGGAGGAATTGGCGGGAAATATTCCGAACAGGCCATTAGCCGTAATTTTTCGTTGGTCGATGAGTTCGTCCAACAGCCGGTTGGCATCATCGAAAAGGCGTCGCGCTTCCGCGCCCATTTCGGGATGGTCGAAAATTTGCGGATATTTGCCTTTCAGTTGCCAGGCCATAAAGAAATAAGTCCAGTCGATGTGCCGGCGAATTTCGTTTAGCGGATAATGGTTCCAGACGGTTAAACCGGTAGTGTCCGGTTTAACCGGTGGTTCGGCGTTCCAGTCTATATTCAGGCGGCGCTCTCTCGCCTGTGCGAGGTTCAGTTTTCGAACTATGGATGCCGATTGTTCATAGTTTTCCCGGAGGCGTTGATATTCTTCCCGGAGTTGTCCGATGAAACCGGCATCGTGCGACAGCAAGGCATTGGCCACGGCAACGCTTCGCGAGGCATCTTTTACATGCACTACCGGTTGGTTGTAGGCGGGCGTCAGGTAGAGGGCGGTATGGATTTTCGAGGTGGTGGCGCCGCCGATCATCAGCGGCTGCGTGAGTCCGGCGCGTTCCATTTCTTCGGCTACATGCTTCATTTCATCCAGCGAAGGTGTAATCAGCCCGCTCAAGGCCACAATGTCGGGGCGCTGTTCCCGGGCGGCAGCGATGATTTTCTCGCAGGGTGTCATCACTCCCAGGTCGATGATTTCGTAATTGTTGCACGATAATACCACGCTGACGATGTTTTTTCCGATGTCGTGAACGTCGCCTTTCACGGTGGCCAACAGAATCTTTCCGGCAGGTTCCGTATCTCCCCGCAATTTTTTTTCCCGTTCCACGTAGGGTTGCAGATAATTTACCGCATACCTCATGGCGCGTGCGCTTTTTATCACCTGTGGGAGGAACATTTTGCCTTCTCCGAACAAGTTGCCGACCTCGTTGATGCCGGCCATCAGCGGGCCTTCGATGATGGCAAGTGTCGGGGAGTAGTGTTTTCGCGCTTCTTCCATGTCGGATTCCATATAATCCGTAATTCCTTTTACCAAGGCGTATTTGATGCGTTCTTCTATCGAAAGGCTGCGCCACCGGTCGGTGTTACGCTCCGCCGCGCTTACTGTTCCTTTCAGGTTTTCCGCCATACCGAGCAGACGGTCGGTAGCGTCGGGGCGACGGTTGAATATCAGGTCTTCCAGCGCTTCACGCAAGGCGACCGGGATGTCGTCATACACCGGAAGCACGCCCGCATTGACAATGCCCATGTCCAAGCCCGTCCGTATGGCATGATAAAGGAATACGGAATGCATGGCTTCCCGCAAAGGGTTGTTGCCGCGAAAAGCAAAGGAAAGGTTGCTGATTCCTCCGCTGACCTTTGCAGACGGAAGATTTTCCTTTATCCATTTTACAGCCATCAGAAAATCCAGCGCAAAGTTATCGTGTTCCCTGATGCCTGTCCCGATAGTAAGAACGTTCGGATCGAATATGATGTCCTCGGCGGGAAAGCCCACTTCTTCGGTCAGGATACGGTAAGCGCGGGCGCATATCTCAATGCGGCGGTCATAATCGGTCGCCTGTCCCTGTTCATCGAAAGCCATCACTGCCACCGCCGCCCCATAAGCGCGAATCAGTTCCGCCTTTGTCCGAAAAATATCCTCTCCTTCCTTCAAACTGATGGAATTGACGATGGATTTTCCCTGGAGGCATTTCAGTCCGGCTTCGATGGCTTCCCACCTGGAAGAATCGACCATTACCGGCAATCGCGCTGCATCCGGTTCGGAAGCCAGCAGATTGAGAAATTCCCTGACGGATGATGCGGCATCCAGCATGGCGTCATCCATGTTAACATCCAGTATCTGTGCGCCGTTTTCCGCCTGTGCGCGGGCGATGTTTACCGCTTCCGGATAGTTGCCTTCGCGGATCAGGCGGGCGAACTTTGCGGAGCCTGCCACATTGCAGCGTTCTCCGATATTGATAAAGGTGGAAAACGTTTCGTTTTTTTTCGCTACCAGCTGTTCCAGTCCCGACAGCCGCAAAGTTTTCGGTAAGCGAGGTATCTTGCGCGGCGGCATGTTTTCGGCAGCACGTGCAATATGTGCGATATGTGCAGGCGCCGTTCCGCAGCATCCGCCTATGATATTGACAAAGCCGCTTGTCATAAATTCGGCGGCAATGCCGGCCATTTCCTCCGGTGTCTGATCGTAGCGGCCGAATTGGTTGGGCAATCCCGCATTGGGGTGCACGCTGACGAAAAAAGGAGCGCACCGCGAGAGTTCTTCAAGGTAGGGGCGCATTTGTGCGGCTCCCAGCGAGCAGTTGATGCCAACGCTCAAGGGACGGACATGCATCACCGAATAGAGGAAAGCCTCGATGGTTTGTCCGGAAAGCGTACGTCCGCTGGCATCGGTGATGGTGGCGCTCACCATCACCGGAATCCTTGTACGCCGTTTGGTGAAAACGCGCTCTATGGCCATTAGCGCCGCTTTTACATTGAGCGTATCGAATACTGTTTCGCACAGCAGGATATCGACGCCGCCGTCCATCAATCCCTGTACCTGTTCCGTGTACACCTCCGTAAAGTCGTCGAAGTTTACGGCGCGAAAGCCCGGGCGCTGAATGTCGGGCGACATGGAAGCCGACTTGCCGGTAGGCCCCAGCGATCCTGCTACGAAACGGGGTTTTTGGGATGTAGCGTACTGTTGTGCCGCAACTTTCGCCAGCATTGCCGCTTCGCGATTCAACTCATATACTAGGTGTCCCAGTTCGTAGTCACTTTGTGAAAAACGATTGGAATTAAACGTGTTGGTGGTAATGATATCTGCTCCCGCCCGGAGGTACTGTTCATGGATGTCGCGGATGATCTGGGGCTGCGTAAGCGCCAGCACATCATTGTCGCCCTGTATGTCCACCGGGTGAGCAGCCAGCCGGTTACCTCGGAAATCTTTTTCCGTTAATCCGAGAGGCTGTATCATGGTTCCCATTGCTCCGTCGAGAACGAGTATGCGCCGGGTAAGAAGGGTTTCTAACAACATATTTGATAAGAGCGGACAAAGATAAACAAATAAATTGAGCGTACAAAATTTCTACCGCGTGGTTCATCCCTGCGGAATGAGCCTGTGAATACTTCCCCCGCCGGATTGATCTGGAGGGACGGCAACGCACCCGTCACTCGAGGCGTTGGCCTGTGTCGGGAAACAGGGATTATTTGTAGTTTCGTTGCGCCACTTTGATTTGTTCGTATTGGAGCGGTTCTTTGTTCAGGCTGGGTTCGCTGTCGTCGCCGGTGTATTCCCATGCGGCAACGTAC
>JAISWE010000206.1 GCA_031271175.1 Bacteroidales bacterium
AAAAACACGCCAAGACAATATATATTCTATTGACCATCCTCCGGTAAAAATTTGATGTGCGCCGATATGTAATATTCCCTATTCATGCGTTAAACAAGAATTGATCCCTGATAAATCAGGAAATACAAAAGTACGAATTATTTTTTATATGATTTCCGTATCGGATATTTTTTTCTCTGCTTTAACAACGAATAATGAAAATATTTTTGTATTTTTGTTCATAAAATAAATGATTGATTTGGAATAGCGATGGAACAGGATTTATATTTTCCCGCCGATGTTGCCGCCATGATACGGAAAGGCGAGCGTTTGCTGCTGGCTGGCGACATCCGCCTGTTATCTCAATTGCCCGAAGGAGAATGGATAGCCGGCACCACGAACATGTTTCTTCTTCCCTCTGGCGCAGGTACAACCTCCTACGACCGGATTTTTGCATGTCCGCTGCCCGATTTTGTTACCGGAGTCGCCATCCGGGAGTATGACAGGAACAGCATCCGTCATATTTTCAATGAAGCGCCCGCCAACGGATTTACCGTCCTGATCCTTCCGTTCGGTTCCGAGCCTCACCTGACCTACGCCGTCAATGCCGGGTCGTACGAAAATTTTGCCACCCGGCCTATTTGCGGCTGGGTGTCGGGCGGAGCATCGCTGGCTACCGTTATGACCGACAAATGCTATGCGGTGTCGGGAATGAACCGGCAAGCATACAGCGACATGGCCGTTGCCATGCATATTGCATTTCCATGCAATAAATATGCCGAATTACATATTTTCAATCCATACCGGCAGGGAAGCGAAAAAATCAATTTCATTTCCGACGGTATCGTAGTGAAAAAGGTATTGGTAAACGGCGTGCAGTGCGATTTTGCCGGATACCTGCGCGATACGGGATTCGACCTGACGCTGCCTTTTGTCGCCGATTACTCCGGCGCTTTGATCAATGTGGTAGTCAGCGGCATTAACGGCGATGAAGTATATATGACAACGCCTGTTTTCCGCTCTCTTGACTATTACACCGGCGAAATCAACCCCCAAATGAATGACGCCGCCGTCATCAATGATACGGTCATTTTTTCGGTCTATTGCATATCGAATTACCTCAAGCAGAAAATCAGCGAGATACATCCGAAAAGAATGAGCGGGCCGATGGTTTTCGGCGAAATTGCCTATCAACTGCTCAATAAAACAACCGTGTACGCGACAGTGGGCGACACTATTCCAGCTTCCAAAGCATGATTTTTGATTTTGATGAAATCATTCCGCGCCGGGGGACTTCTTCCTCCAAATGGGACAGAGCCGGTGCCGGCGTCCTACCGATGTGGGTAGCAGATATGGACTTCCGCACGGCGCCTCCGATAACGGAAGCGCTGGTCAAAAGGGCGCGGCACGGCATTTTTGGCTATTCGCTGCTGCCGGATGAATACTACGATGCCGTGATCAACTGGTTTTACCGCCGATATGATTTTGCCGTGCAACGGGAGTGGATATTGTCCGCCATCAGCGTTGTCCCTGCCGTTTCCGCCATTCTTAGAGCTTTGACCGTGCCGGGCGACAAGGTTATTCTCCAGTCGCCGGTTTACAACTGTTTTTACTCCACCATCGACGCCAACGGATGCCAGGCGGTGTCCAATGACCTTATATATCGAAACGGCGAATATACGGTTGATTTCGATGGTTTGCAACGGATAGCGGCTACCTCTGGCGCGAAGGTCATGCTGCTGTGCAATCCCCACAATCCGGTCGGCAGGGTGTGGACGCGGGAAGAACTGATGCGGACAGGCGAAATATGTCTCCGGCATGGAGTGACGGTATTGTCCGACGAAATTCACTGCGACCTTGTGTTTCGGGAATACCGGCATCTTCCGTTTGCCTCTCTCGGCGAAGACTTTCTTCTCCAATCCGTTACCTGCACGTCGCCGAGCAAGACCTTCAACCTCGCCGGACTGCATGCCTCCAACATCTTTGTCGCCCATCCCGACCTGCGGAAAAAAATTCGGCAGGCGTTGCACGCCAACGGAATCGACGAAAACAATTCCTTTGCCGCCGACAGCCTGATTGCCGCCTACAACGAAAGTGAAGAATGGCTGAAACAGTTGCTGGACTACCTGTACAACAACTATTTGTATTTAAGGGCATACTGTGCGGAACATTTTCCGCAGTTGTATGTACTGCCGCTTCAAGCGACCTATCTGGCCTGGGTGGATTGCACGGCTTTGCAACGATCGTCGAGAGAACTGTCGCAAATGCTGCTTGAAAAAGGAAAGGTGTGGTTCAACCCCGGAACCATGTACGGCGCCAACGGCGAAGGTTTTTTGCGCATCAACATCGCCTGCCCGCGGGCATTGCTCCAAGAAGGACTGGAAAGAATGAGACAGGCGCTGTAATTATTCCGGACTCATATTATTTTTTGTCTGGCAGAAAAGTTGTAATTTAGCATGAAATCAGCTTCAGTAAATTATGGCAATAATTGGCTGATTATCTGTAAATTATAGTATTCATGAAAAGGATTTTGATCATTGATAGGGATGGTACGCTGGTGGTGGAGCCGCCGGAGGACTGTCAGTTGGACAGGCTGGAAAAGTTGGAATTTTATCCCAAAGTTTTCCGAAATATGTATTTTATACGGAAGAATCTGGACTTTGAACTGGTGATGGCAAGCAATCAGGATGGTTTGGGGACGGCTTCGTTTCCGGAAGATGCTTTTTGGCCGGCGCACCGGAAGATATTGCAGGCGTTTGCCAATGAAGGGGTCACTTTCGACGATGTGTTGATAGACCGTTCCTTTCCTGCCGACAATGTTCCCACGCGCAAGCCGGGAACCGGAATGTTTGGAAAATACCTGACCGGCGATTATGACCTTTCCGCGTCGTATGTCATCGGCGACCGTCATACCGACGTGGAACTTGCTAAAAATCTGCGCTGTAAGGCTATTCTGCTGGGCGATGCCGCTCTGCTCGACGGATATCCGGAATTGCGGAAAGTGTGTATTCTGGCTACTACCGATTGGGATAAAGTGGCGGAATTGCTTTTTGCGGGCGAACGGCGGGCAATGATACACAGAAACACGAAGGAAACGGATGTTTATGTGGAATTGAACCTCGACGGTTGCGGAAAATGTATCATCGACACGGGTTTGCACTTTTTCAACCACATGCTCGAACAAATAGGCAAACATTCCGGCATGGATCTTACCATTCGGGTTAAAGGCGATTTGGCTGTGGATGAACATCATACAGTCGAAGATACGGCATTGGCGCTGGGTGAAGCCTTGTACAATGCACTGGGCAATAAGCGAGGTTTGGAAAGGTACGGTTTTTGCCTTCCCATGGACGATTGCCTCTGCACGGTTGCGCTTGATTTCGGCGGTCGCCCGTGGCTGGTGTGGAAAGCCGACTACCGCCGCGAGAAGATAGGCGACATGCCCTCGGAGATGTTCCTGCATTTCTTCAAATCCTTGAGCGATGCAGCCCGGATGAATCTGTACGTCTGTGCGGAAGGCAGTAACGAACATCACAAAATCGAAGGTACGTTTAAAGCGGTAGCCCGTGCATTGAAAATGGCCATGCGCAGGGATATCTATCATTTTGAACTGCCCAGCACAAAAGGCGCCCTGTAACGCAGATCATGAAAATATTTCTGACGGGATTTATGGGGAGCGGCAAATCTACCATTGGCAGGCGGATGTCGGAAATCGTCGGGTTCGATTTTTGGGATACCGACCGGTTGATTGAGCAGGAGCAGGGGAAGACGGTTTCCGAAATTTTTGCCGAACTGGGGGAAGACGCTTTCCGAAGGTTGGAACACAATTTGCTGCTGTCGCTGGCGGCACGCGATTTTGCGGTTGTGTCCACCGGCGGCGGGATGCCATGTTTCCATCAAAACATGGATTTGATGTTGCATTGCGGCAAGGTGGTGTATCTGAAGACGCATCCCGAAACGCTCGCACGGCGATTGATGCGTTCTCAAACTGAACGTCCGCTGATACGCGACAAAACATTTGAAGCGTTGCAGGAATATATCACCGTCAAGTTGAAGGAACGCGAACCTTTTTACCGGCGTGCGGAGTTTGTCGTACAGACGGAGGATTTTTCAATGGACGGGCTACTCCGGTTGCTGAACCTGATGAGAGGATAGGCATCTGCGGAATCCCGGAAAAAGAAATCCCGATGTTTCTTGTGGAGACATCAGGATTTCAACCATTAAAAATCAAATTATTAAATCTATTAATCTTCTACGCTGTGTGTTTTTGCTACATGCAGTTTATCGTAATCTGCCATTGAGCCTACCACAATTTTCGAATATTCACGTATGCCGGTGCCGGCAGGAATCAAGTGTCCTACAAGCACATTTTCTTTGAGGCCGGCGAGGTTGTCCACCTTACCGTAAATGGCGGCTTCATTGAGTACTTTGGTGGTTTCCTGAAAAGAAGCAGCCGAGAGGAAACTCTGCGTTTGCAACGCCGAACGGGTAATTCCCTGGAGGATCTGGAACGAAGTGGCGGGTACGACATCGCGGGCTTCGATGGTACGGGCGTCGCGCCGCTTCAGCGCCGAGTTCTCATCGCGGAGCTTGCGTACCGTAATGATTTGCCCGGGTTTGAGCGAAGAATCGCCGGCATCTACTACAACTTTCTTGCCGTAGATGAAATCGTTTTCGTCCATAAATTCCCATTTGTCCACTATTTGGCCTTCGAGGAAGCGTGTGTCGCCCGGATCGACAACCTCCACTTTGCGCATCATCTGGCGGACAATGACTTCAAAATGTTTGTCGTTGATTTTCACTCCCTGCATACGGTACACTTCTTGAATTTCGTTGACGATGTATTCCTGTACTTTCGTAGGGCCTTTGATCGCGAGAATGTCCGAGGGCGTGACGGCGCCGTCCGACAGCGGCGAACCGGCTTTCACATAGTCGTTTTCCTGAACCAGTATCTGTTTGGTGAGCGGTACCATGTATTTCTTCACTTCTCCCGATTTGGAGGTGACAAGTATTTCGCGGTTTCCGCGTTTTATTTTTCCAAAAGATATTTCTCCGTCAATTTCGGATACGATTGCCGGATTGGACGGGTTGCGCGCTTCAAATAACTCGGTTACTCGCGGCAAACCGCCTCCGCCGGTAATATCGCCTGACGATTTGGCGATGGCACGCGGAATTTTGACTAAAATATCGCCGCTTTTTACTTTTTCCCTGTCTTTTACCTGAATATGTGCGCCGACAGGCAGGTTATACGAAGATATTTCGTTTCTGTCGTCGTCGAGGATACGGATAGCTGGGTTTTTTTGTCTGTCCCTTGATTCGATTACTACCATTTCGCTGAATCCTGTTTGATCGTCGGTTTCTTCACGATAGGTAACGCCATCGGTAAGGTTTTCGAATGCAATTCTACCGGATGATTCGGAGATGATCACCGCACTGTAGAGATCCCATTGGCATATTATTTTCCCTTTTTCTACATCGTCGCCGTTTTTGATAAAGAGTTGCGCCCCGTAGGGTATATTCTGCGTGGTAAGGGTAATGCCTGTGTTTTTGTCTATAATGCGCAATTCGGCTGCCCGTCCGATGACGATGGATTCAGGTTTTCCTTCCGTATCAAGGCGTTCAATGGTACGGAGTTCATCAATTTCGGCTTTTCCGTCATAGCGGGCGATGATGGAGTTCGATTCGCTGCTTACGCCTGTTACGGCGCCTCCCACGTGGAAAGTACGCAGTGTCAGCTGTGTACCCGGCTCTCCGATCGATTGAGCTGCTATAACTCCCACGGCTTCTCCCAACTGAACCATGCGGCCTGTGGCAAGATTGCGGCCGTAGCATTTGGCGCAAACGCCTTTTTTCGACTCGCAGGTGAGCATGGAACGGATTTCCACCTGTTCAATGGGGGAATCTTCGATGATTTGTGCAATATCTTCGGTTATTTCTTCTCCGGAAGAGATGATTAAATCGCCTGTAAACGGATGAAAAATATCGTGAACGGTTGTGCGTCCCAGTATTTTTTCGTACAGCGACTGCACTACTTCTTCGTTGTTTTTGTTGGCGGTGGCCAGCAAGCCGCGAAGCGTTCCGCAATCCTGTTCGGTGATAATCACATCTTGCGATACATCGACCAGCCGGCGCGTAAGATAACCCGCATCGGCTGTTTTCAGTGCGGTATCTGCCAAGCCTTTTCGGGCGCCGTGTGTGGAAATGAAGTATTCCAACACCGATAACCCTTCCTTGAAGTTGGACAAAATGGGATTTTCAATGATTTCCGATCCTGCGGAACCTGATTTTTTGGGTTTTGCCATCAGACCGCGCATCCCCGAAAGCTGCCGGATCTGTTCCTTCGAACCGCGCGCTCCGGAATCCAGCATCATGTACACTGCATTGAATCCCTGATTGTCATTGGTCAATTGCTTGTTCAGGATGTTGGCAAGGTTGTTATTGGTGCGCGTCCAGATGTCCACAATTTTATTATACCTTTCGTTGTTGGTGATGAATCCCATATTGTATTCATTCATCACTTCTTCCACTTGTGCGTAGCCTTCTTTCACCATGGTGATTTTTTCTTCCGGTACAAGCACATCGGCAAGGTTGAACGACAAACCGCCTTCGAAAGCCATCCTGTAGCCGAGATTTTTGATGTCGTCGAGGAATTTGGCGGTACGGGCGGTGCCGGCATGTTTCAATACATTGGAAATAATGTCGCGCAGAGATTTTTTGGACAGCACCTCATTGATATAGCCTACTTCCATGGGTACTACTTCATTGAACAGGATGCGTCCGACGGTGGTTTCTATAATTCTGTTGACCTGAACATCGTTTTCGATGGTGTGAGTGCGTACTTTCACTTTTGCGTGCAGGTCGGCCTTTTTTTCGTTATAGGCGATGGTTACTTCTTCGGGCGAGTAGAAAACCAGTCCTTCCCCTTTTACCGGTTTTTCGGGTGAACTTTTACGTTCTTTGGTCATATAATACAGTCCCAATACCATGTCTTGCGACGGAACGGTGATGGGGGAGCCGTTGGCGGGATTCAGGATGTTGTGTGAAGCCAGCATCAGCAATTGCGCTTCGAGGATGGCTGCATTGCCTAGCGGAACGTGTACTGCCATCTGGTCGCCGTCGAAGTCGGCATTGAATGCCGTACATACGAGCGGATGCAACTGAATGGCTTTCCCTTCGATCAGTTTGGGTTGAAAAGCCTGAATACCAAGCCGGTGCAGCGTAGGAGCGCGGTTGAGCAGTACGGGATGACCTTTCAGTACGTTTTCCAGAATATCCCATACAACGGGGTCTTTCCTGTCAACGATTTTCTTTGCCGATTTGACGGTTTTTACGATGCCTCTTTCTATCAGTTTTCTGATGACGAAGGGTTTATACAGTTCTGCCGCCATGTTTTTGGGTAATCCGCATTCGTGCAGTTGCAATTCGGGGCCTACTACGATTACGGAACGGGCGGAATAATCTACACGCTTGCCGAGCAGGTTCTGGCGAAACCGCCCTTGTTTTCCTTTCAGACTGTCACTCAATGACTTCAACGGACGGTTGGCGTCCGTTTTCACGGCATTGGCTTTGCGGGAGTTATCGAACAGCGAATCTACGGCTTCCTGCAACATGCGTTTTTCGTTGCGTAGAATGACTTCCGGCGCCTTGATTTCCATCAGTCTTTTCAGCCGATTGTTGCGGATGATCACCCTACGGTACAGGTCGTTCAGGTCGGAAGTAGCGAAACGTCCGCCGTCCAGCGGTACCAAAGGTCGCAATTCCGGCGGTATCACCGGAACCACCTTAAGTATCATCCATTCGGGCTTGTTGGTTTCGGCGGATTCCCGAAAAGCTTCTACTACCTGCAAGCGTTTCAGGGCATCGGCTTTGCGTTGCTGTGATGTTTCAATGCTGGCTTTGTGGCGCAGTTCGTATGACAGTTCATTCAATTTCAGGCGGCTTAGCAACTTAACCAGTGCGTCGGCGCCCATGTCTGCAATAAATTTGTTGGGGTCGTCATCGTCAAGCGCCTGATTTTCCTTGGGAATCGTATCCATGATATCCAGATATTCCTCTTCGGAAAGGAAATCCATTGCTTTGACCCCGTCGGGGGCTTTAATGCCCGGCTGAATAACGACATAGCGCTCGTAATAGATAATGGCATCCAGCTTTTTGGAAGGTAATCCGAGCAGGTAACCTATCTTGTTGGGCAAGGAACGGAAATACCATATATGCGCCACCGGTACCGTCAGTTGAATGTGTCCCATGCGTTCGCGACGTACTTTTTTCTCGGTTACTTCCACGCCGCAACGGTCGCAAACAATACCTTTGTAACGGATACGCTTGTACTTACCGCAGTGGCATTCGTAATCCTTGATAGGACCGAAAATGCGTTCACAAAACAAACCGTCGCGTTCCGGTTTGTATGTACGATAATTGATAGTTTCCGGCTTAAGTACTTCACCAGTTGAGTGTTCAAGGATTTCTTCCGGCGAAGCTAACCCGATGGTTATCTTTTTAAAAGTGCTTTTTGCTTTACTTTCTTTTCTGAAGGCCATTTTGTTCTTATTATAACGCTTATTTTGAGGTGCCAAAACAAGCGCGCAAAGGTAAGGACTTTTTTTTATTTTACAAAAATATCGAAAATTATTTTTTCTTGCGTGCTAAATTTCAAATGAATTGGAGCAGGACAAAACACATAAAAATTTCTGATTTTCAATAGTATGCGGCAGTTTTTTTCGGGTGAAAGATCATTTTTTTGATTTTTTTTTACACGCCTGAAATATTTTTTATTACTTTTGCGCTTCCATTGATGAATTATCAAACCTGATTGAGCATTGTGATAAGATTCACTGTCCTGACATACCGCTTTTTTAAAGCGCGTCGTCCGCTGTTTTATGCGGTAATGCTGTCCACCGCATTTTTATTCGGTTGGTTGAGCCTGAAAATTGAGTTTGAGGAAGATATTACCAAGTTGTTGCCGCCGGTTAAAAATGAGAAGGGGACGGAAACGCTTGTCTTTTCCAACCTTAAGGTAAAAGACATGGTGTTTGTCCTTTTCCACAGCCGCGACAAGGCGGTAGAGCCGGATACCCTTACCGCGCTTTGCGACGAGTTCATGCAGGCGCTGCTGGAAAAAGACTCCGTTTACCATACCATTAACAGTATTTTGTACCGTATTGATGAAGATTTTTTTCAGGACGGCGTTAATTTCCTGTATGAACATGTGGCTACTTTCCTGGATATTTCGCAATATAGCCGGTTGGATTCGCTGTTGACCGTCGAAGCGGTGGAACAACAGATGGACGAGAACTATTCCGTTTTGATATCGCCCGCAGGCAGCGAATTTCAGGACATTATCGTCAGGGATCCCGTTGCACTGCGTAATATTTTTCTCTCCGAACTCAATGTGGGCGGTGGCCTGGGCGGAAACTACACTTTCGTCAACCAGCATATCGCTTCTGCCGACTCGTCGGTGGTGATTGCTTTTCTGGCGCCGAATTTCCAGTCGTTCAACTCCAAACAGAACCTGCGGCTGGCAGCGCTGATTGAAGATGAGATTGCCCGTGCAGGACAGCGGTATCCGGAGGTGGAAGTGTTGTACCACGGTTCTCCGATACGGGGTGTGTACAACTCGAAGCGCATCAAGATGGATTTGGTGAACACCGTGTCATTCTCGCTGGTGCTTATCTGTATCCTGCTGTTACTCTGTTTCAAAAACAAATCTACCCTGTTCTACCTCATAACGCCTGTCATTTACGGCACTCTTTTCTCAATGGCGGTTATTTACTTGATAAAAGGCACCATGTCGCTGATGGCTGTGGGCATCGGAGCGCTCATCATGGGAGTGGCTTTCAGTTATGTGCTGCATGTCATCACACACCATAAATATGTGAACGACCCCGAACAGTTACTGAAAGAACAGACCCTCCCCGTGATGCTCGGCACGCTCACCACAATAGGCGCTTTTATGAGTTTGCTGCTGACCGAATCCGAATTGCTGAAAGACTTCGGCCTGTTTGCCTCGCTGGGATTAGCAGGCACTACGCTGTTCAGCCTGCTGTTCCTTCCGCAACTGTTCAACCTGAAACGCAACCGGAAATCGAAAACCGCTTTTAACCTGCTGGAAAAAATCAATTCCTTCCCTTTCGAAAAGCAAAAATGGCTGACTGCCGGGCTTGTCTGTGTCAGCGTGATATGTTTTTTCCGTTCCGATTTGAACAACTCATTCGATTCCAATCTTCAAAACATCGGCTACCACGATGCCGTTGTGGTGCGTTCGGAACAACTGTTGTCCCTGAAAACCACAGGTACCGACACCCTTTCCACCATCTATTTCGCTGCTGTTTCGGAAGACCTCGATTCTGCGCTTATTGCAGCCCGCAAGCTCTGCCGGAGACTCGACGAAGCCGTCGAAAACAACTACATTGCCGGTTACACGCCCGCTTTCTCCCTCTTTGTCCCTACGGAAGAACAGCGACAACGCATCGAACACTGGCATGCCTACTGGACGGACGAAAAGAAAGCCGACATACGAAAGAAGGTGACGGAAGCAGCCGCCCAACACAAATTCGCCGCCAACACCTTCGCACCGTTCTTCGAGATGATCGACGCCGAATACGAACCCGTATCCCTCCACGATGCCGGCATCATCCCCAAAGACATGCTGAGCAGCATCATCGAATTTACCGACGGACGCTACATGGTGTTCATTCCCGTCAGAATGAGCGGAGAACGCCTGTTGGAAGCGGGACGTTTCATTACCGAAGGCCGCGACGACATACTGGTGCTTGATCCCATGTTCTACACCGACGACATGGTGAAAATGATCCGCGACGACTTCAATATCATACTCGGCATCTCATCGCTGTTTGTGTTGCTGGTGCTGCTGGTATCGTTCCGGAATACGGTACTTTCCGCGCTGGCTTTTCTACCGATGTGCCTCAGCTGGTACGTCGTACTCGGCATGATGGCGATTTTCCACATCAAGTTCAATCTGATCAACATCATTATTTCTTCGTTTATTTTCGGTATCGGAGTGGACTACAGCATTTTCATCATGGACGGATTACTGGTGGCCTTTCGCACCCGCAAACCGTTGTTGATTTTCCACAAAACGGCCATCTTCTTTTCCGCCGTTATCCTGATCATTACGGTGTCGTCGCTGCTCTTTGCCGTTCATCCCGCCATATCTTCTATCGGCATAGCCACGCTCATCGGGATGGGCGCCACCATCCTGATTGCCTATTCGCTACAACCCTTCCTTTTCAAACTGCTGATCTCCGACAGGGTGGAAAAAGGCAAGGCGCCATACGCTTTCGCCAATCTCCTGCTAAAGAACAAACCGGCTTCCGTAAAGGCCATCCACCAAAATTACTTCTACAAAGGGGTTGAAGTAGAAGGACTTTTACACAACGAACTCCGGCAAACGAACCGGTACGCACTGTTAAGTGCAACGATAGCCGACAACAGCCTGAAAACCGACAATTGGCTGGATTATGGCTGTGGATACGGTTTTTGTTCTTACTGGATTTCCTTTGCCGACGCAAGCGCACAGGTGACCGGTTTCGATACCCGCGAAGAAATGATCGCGCTGGCCGAAAACTGTTACCGCAAAACGGATCACATCCGTTTCACTTCCGACGCCTCTGTTCTCAATGCCGCCTATGATGCGGCGCTTCTCCGGCTGATGCCGGACGAAGCCGTACTGACCGCGTTGTTGAACAAGGCCAAAGTAGTGGCAGTACGGAACAACCTGCTTGACCAATGTCTTTCCTGCTTGCAAAAAGCCGGATTCGGCGAATACTCAAAAGACGCTGCATTTACCGTCTTCAAAGCCGGATGACCGCTCATTTTCCCATTTTCCGATACGCTAAACCCTATCATCCGGCAAGAACAATTCAAACAATATTGACGGTATTTTTCCGACAATGCATTATTTAGAATGATTATAAATTATATGATGAAAACCGGTTTTTCTGAAAATACGATTAACTTTGCTATTGTTTTAAGAAGATAAATACATGGGCAATCCGAAAGCATTTTTGACCATATCCCGCAAGGAAGCGGGTTACAGGCCTGTTATGGAGCGCATCGCCGACTATGGCGAGGTGGAACAGACGCTTAACAGCGACGACCGCATTTTGCAGGCTTCCCGTTGCATGGAATGTGGTATTCCCTATTGTCATTGGGCGTGTCCGCTGGGTAACCGGATGCCCGAATGGCAGGATTCACTTTCAAAGGGCAAATGGGCAGAGGCTTACGAACGACTGGTTGCCACCAACAATTTTCCTGAATTTACAGGCCGCGTTTGTCCCGCTCTTTGCGAGAAAAGTTGCGTATTGTCATTGCAGGGCGAAGCCGTTACTATCCGCGAAAACGAAGCTGCCGTTGTAGAACGCGCTTTTGCGGAAGCCTATATCAAACCCTGCCCGCCTAAAAAACGCACCGGCAAGAAAGTGGCGGTCATCGGTTCCGGGCCTGCGGGATTGGCGGCGGCCGACATGCTCAACCGCAAAGGACACCATGTGACGGTATTTGAGAAAGACGAAGCCATTGGCGGCCTTCTCCGCTTCGGCATTCCCGATTTCAAACTCAATAAAAAAGTGATCGACAGACGTTTGGATATTCTTTGCGAAGAAGGCATTGCATTCAGAACGTCCGTGCATGTAGGAGTTGATGTGACGGGTCAGCAACTGCTTAAAGAGTTCGACGCTGTATGTCTGGCTATTGGAGCGGGACAGCCGAGAGAGCTGCCTGTAGAAGGCCGCAACTTGCAGGGAATTTATTTTGCGTTGGAATTATTACAACGACAGAACAGGATCGTGAGCGGCATAGCCGTAGAAGGAGAAAATCCGCCGGACGCAAAAAACAAGCATGTACTGGTGATTGGCGGCGGCGATACCGGCTCCGACTGTGTAGGCACGTCGATAAGGCAACACGCCAAAGAAATCACACAGATAGAAATCCTTCCGAAACCACCGGAACAGTATAATCCGGACACTCCATGGCCTTCGTACCCCAATGTATTGAAAACGTCCAGTTCTCATGCCGAAGGCTGTATGCGCCGCTGGAACCTCGACACCAAACGTTTTATCGGCGCCAACGGCAAAGTGACCGGCGTGGAAGTGGCTGAAGTGGAATGGACAAAAGACGGGAATAACCGTCTGATCATGAAGGAAACCGGTAAAACAGAGATCATTAAAACCGACCTGGTGCTGCTCTCCATGGGCTTTGTGCATCCGGTGCACGAAGGGCTGCTGGACAGTTTCGGCGTGGAATACGACCAGCGCGGCAATGTGAAAAGCGTTATTCCCAATCGGTCGTCGGTGGACAAAGTGTTTGTAGCCGGCGACGTCACCTCGGGCGCATCACTGGTGGTACGCGCCATCTGGTCGGGACGGGAAGCCGCCGTCGCCATCCATGCCGCTATCGAGAAATAAAAAACAACCCATAGCGGACAGTAACAGATGGAACTGTACTATCGCAGGACAGGACAAGGCGAACCGTTGTTGATACTGCATGGCCTGTACGGAAATTCGGACAACTGGCTGACGATGGCAAAACGGCTGTCGGGAGACCATGACGTGATCATTCCCGACCTGCGCAATCACGGCCGCTCACAACATCATCCCCTGCACAGTTACCCCCAAATGAGCGACGACGTCCTCCAATTGATGGATAGCCTGCACATAGGACGATGCTGCATGATAGGACACTCGATGGGCGGAAAAACAGCCGTGCATATCGCCGCCCGTGCACCGGAACGCCTGTCAAAACTTGTAGTAGCGGACATCTCTCCCATCAATTACGCGTCGTTGACGGAAAGTTCGCCCATCGTTACGGAACACCTGAATCTGATGCATACCCTCCTGAAAACGGATTTAACCCGCTTTGCCACACGCGCAGCCATCGAACAATACTGGTCAGACCGTATGCCCGAAGCGACACGCCGGTTTATGCTGAAAAACCTGCAACAAAAAAACGCAAGTCTCACATGGCGAATAAATCTACCGGTTATTGCACGGCATTTGCCGCACATCCTCAATGGAATGGATGAATTGACGTCCGAAAGGCAGTCGCCCATCCGAGTCCCCACTCTTTTTGTAAAAGGAGCATGTTCAAATTATCTGCCCGATGCCATTTTCCCGTTCATCCGAAAAATATTTCCCGATGCGCAATTTGCCGCTATTTCCGGTGCGGGACACTGGTTGCATTACGAACAGCCGGAACGATTTTATGAAAAAATAAATATTTTTTTGAAAAAGAATCATTGATGTAATAATAATATAGCTATATTTGTAAGTTTTAGTAATTGATTGATAACGTGAAAAAATGGTTTTTCTTTCTGTATTTTCTTTCGACAACCGTTGATGCATGGCCGCAGGCCGTCCCTTCAAAGGACGAAAATATCCCTTTTCTGGTGACTTTCGGTAACAAAGCCAAAATAGAATGGGGCGACGATGATTTTTCGCAGGTTTTCTTTTTTCTGATACCCGAAACATACGCCGGAATGGTGTTTATTCGTATTTTTGATGCCGACACGGGCGGAAAAAACGACGAAGTCAACGGACAGTTCGATACGAAGATGCGGTATTCCCTCTATGGAGGCAAATATGCCTATAGCCATAACGATGCAAAAAATGTGGATCCCGTAGGCAACTACAAAAGCGGTAATTTGCTGGTGACCAAAATTGTAGGGCAAGACCCGAAATTGGACGACAACTGGTTGACTTTTGGCCCTTTCAACCCTACCGAAGGCGAATATGTAGCCGAATCAAAATCACATGCCTTCAAACTGATTTGCGAAGGCATTACAGGCGACGACGGTAACATGTACCGTTACTTCATGAGCACATCGGCCAATGAAAATATCGCCATCGAAGGCGGAAACGCCTTTGCTTTCGAATATTCCTTCCGGCTGTACGACGACCCGAAACAAGTATCGCACATCTATCCTTTTGTAGATGAAAAAACATTTAAGATACAGCAGTCCAACTTTGACTGGGACGATGACGGCAAAATACGGGTATCGTCGGAAGTAAGGCACGAACAATTCTGTCCCATATCCGGCGACGGCGTATGGGCGCAAAGCGAATTTCTCATCATGGAAGGGGAAAAGGGAAAATCGCTGAACTTTGAATTTATCAAAAAAAAGCCTGCCGTCCTCAACAATAATGTGGTGATCTACATCCGCAACCAGTACGGCGAATCCATGCCTTTCTTTTCAAGCCCTATCGGCGGCGTACCGAAATACAAGTACACCATATCAAGTCAAAAAGTTAAAAAATAATCGGAATGTGGTTGAAAAAAAGAGCGATAAAGGGTTGGTGTACCATCATTGGAGGGTCGCTTTGCTTGAGTATCTACAGCCAAACTTACAAGTTTCGCCAATACGGTATTGAACAGGGCATTTGCCACCACACCATTTATGCTGTGGAACAGGACCGAAACGGTTTTGTGTGGTTTGCCACCGGAACGGGGCTGTGCCGCTTTGACGGTTTTCACTTCAGTTCTCCCGAAGGGGTGCCCGCCAACAATGTTACCACCATTTTCAAAGACCGCGGGGAAAACCTGTGGTTCGGATACAACAACGGCATGGTAGTCAAATACGACGGAAAAAAGTTCGCCATTGCCGACACCTCGAAAAACCAAACCGCCGTCACCCGAATCACACAAACCCCGCAGGGGCATATACTGGCGGCAACCCAAACAAAAGGGATTACCCTTATCTCCAACTCAACGGCGGTATATTCCGCAGATGGACCGGAAGACAGGCTGATATATACTGTCCTGTGTATCAACGATACGAAATTACTGCTCGGTTGCGACGATGGTCTCTATCTATACAACTACGAAACAGATCCTTTCAACATAACGCTTGTTTCCAAGTTGGAAGACATTGGCGAGGAAGCCGTTTTTTCCCTCATTGCCGCATCTGGAAGCGACAGTTTTTGGGGATTGTCGGAAGATAGCGGACTGTTCCGCCTCACACCGTCGGGACAGCATTTTACAGTCCAGAAAATAGACATTCCCGAATTGAACGAAACGCGGCTTCAATCGGTTTACGAAGACCCGCAAAAAAACCTGTGGATATCAACCCTGGGCAACGGACTGTTCCGGGTACGCCTTTCCGAAAATCACACCGTCGAACAAATCAACAACTACAATGAGGACAACGGACTGGGAAGCAACTATATCAAACAGGTCTTTTCCGACAACCAGCAAAACCTGTGGGTAGGCACCTACGGGCAAGGCATTGCCTGTCTGACCAACCGGTCTATCCTTTTTTGGGAAAATCTCAACGCCATAGGCAACAACGTTACGGCCGTATGGCCGGAAGACTCTTCAGGATGCTGGATGGCCGGCGACGGCGCCATCGTGAAAATAACGGAAGGCGAAGACCCGATCGTGCTGGATGGCAAAAACGGAGTACCCAAAGACAGAATCACAGCGCTCTACATGGACGAAGAAGAAACTTTCTGGATAGGTACGGAAAAATCAGGCATATACCTGCTGGATAAAAAAAGAAAAGAAGTAATACCTTACTATTCCTCCAATAACTCGCTATCCAACAGCATACAGGCCATCACATCGCTCAACCGGCAGATGCTGGCAGCCACTTTGAACGGCATCCTGCTGCTCAATACACAAGACCGCTCGGCAAAAATCATCAACAACTACAACGGACTGCCCTACAACAACATCAGAGACATTTACAAAGACGCCCTGGATAATATCTGGATCGCCACCAACAGCAACGCCATCCTTGCCGTAAACCACTGGATCGACTATCAAAAGGAAGAAAAACGCCTGAGAACAAAACAGGTATCCGAAGTGGAATTTACCTGTGTTGCCTCCGACAGCAACGGCAATATCTGGGCAGGCACTAACGGAGCGGGCATCTTCCTGTTCGACCTCGCCAACGATACCGTCATCCGGTTCACTACACAGGATGGAGTGAAATCCGATTTTTGCTATGCCATGGAAAAAGACGGCCATAACCACATCTGGGCAGGCCACCGGCTGGGACTAAGCCGGATTGATATCAACCGGCACACCGTCTCCGTTTTCGGCGTCGAAAACGGCATCACCGGCGACGTAAATCCCAACGCCTTACAGGTAAACACGTCCGGTGAACTGATAGCAGGCCTGACCAACGGCGCCATGCTATACCGGACTTCGCAGGAAGACGATACCAGAAAACCGATGCTGAACATGACTGCCGTGACGGTCGGCGACCAATCCTACGATGCCGAAGCACCCCAGAGCTTACCGTTCAACCGCTACCGTATCCGGTTTGACTTTATCGGACTTCAATACGATAATCCCGAAGCCATTACCTACCGGTACCTGTTGCAAGGATACGACACGGAATGGTCGCAACCTTCAAAAGAAAGATCCGTATTGTACCCGCGACTGGAAAACGGTGAATACACCTTCCTTGTAACGGCCTGCAACGGCAGTGTCTGTACCGACGAAACGGCGCTGTTTACGCTGAAAATACGCAAACCCTTCTGGAAAACGTGGTGGTTCATCCTGCTACTGCTGGTCGCCACCGTCGGTATCTTCTACGGCATCCTCCGAATACGAGAGCGCACACACAAAAGACAACAGGAATATCTCGAACGCGAACTGGCGGCGAGAACCAGGGAAGTACTCGAACAAAAAGAAGAAATCGAACTCAAAAATAAAGACATTACCGACAGCATCAATTACGCCCAACGCATACAGTTCAGCGTACTGCCCTCCACCAAAACCTTGCTGGATAAATGTTCCGACGCATTCATCTTCTATCGCCCGCGCGACATCGTCAGCGGCGACTTCTACTGGTTCGACTATTTCCCCCAAAAAAACAGTATCCTGATCGTTTGCGCCGATTCCACGGGACACGGCGTACCGGGAGCCTTCATGTCGCTGATCGGCACCACCCTCATCAAAGATATCGTGATGAGGCCAATGGCATCTTCTCCGGATGTGGTACTCCGGATGCTGGACGAAGACATCCAGTCCACCCTCAACCAGAATCAGGAATCGGAACAGGCCAACGACGGAATGGACGTCATCGTATGCGAAATCGACATGAAAACCTGCCACGCAAAAATAGCGTCCGCCATGCGTCCCTTTGTAGTACACCAGAACGGCGTACAGCGCGTATTCAAGGGCAGCCATGTATCCATAGGCGGACACTTCATAACGGACAAAGTCTTCGACCTTATCGAACTGGACATGGCGCCGGGCGACTCCATATACATGTTTTCCGACGGATACCCCGACCAGTTTGGCGGGCCGGCAGGCAAAAAATTCAAAATGAACCGGTTGCTGAATATCCTCAATGACATACAAAACCGCAATATGGAAGAACAGCACCGCGTACTCCGCGAAAATTTCGAACTCTGGAAAGGAGACATCGAACAAGTGGACGACGTATTGGTAATCGGCGTCAAATTATAACAGCATATCCCAAACCCCGTATCTTACAGGCAATAACTACACGACTGCTGCGAACAGTTTATGCCTGAGATGTACTACCGTATAGGCGGGGTTGGCATCCTTGATGATCTTTTCCAATATTTCCGGATCGTCCGGCAAATGGTAGGTGCAGATGGCCAGTTTAGGCGCAAAAGTTTTCAGGACATTTGCCGCCCCTTTCAGCATTTCCCGCTCGGCGCCTTCTATGTCGGCTTTGATAAAGTCCACCCGCTCCAGTCGGTTCTCCGCTACAAACCTGTCGAGGGTGGTGACCAATATTCTCTCGCTCGCATCGCTACAGCGTGTGATCACCATCGAATTTGCTCCGCTGTTATTTTCTATGATCGAAATATTTACCTCACATTCACTGCTGCCCAGCCCTTTTTGAACGGGATGAATCCGGCCGCCGGAACAGTTCAATGACTGTGTTTTGCATAACCATTGAAACGTTTCTTGTACAGGCTCAAAAGCATAAGCCGTCGCGCCTTTGGAAACGGCATAAGCGCTGAAATCGCCGATCCACGCACCGACATCGATCACAATGTCATCTTTTTTTACCGTTATGTCAAACAAACCATCCGTATAACCATACGGCCCTTCCATCATCACTTTATCCAAAATTTCCATAAGCGATCGATGGTAATTATCATGGTAATAGGCAGGGATGAGGAAGGTATCTTCAAAAATACGACAAAATATGGAGATTTTTTCCCGGTCATTCGACATGTCGGGAAATTTCGCACCGCAAATGTCAAAATACGATACATCGCCATCCTGTTTAAGCCATTTTCTCAAAAAGGCGCTGATTCTTGTCTTTGTGTAAAGGTTCAGGAAGAATGCCGGTGCAAGGTGTAATTCACGTGCGACGCCTTTTATAAAATAAGCGATTGCTTCCGGCATCGTCCAGCGTTTGTAGCGCAGTCCGATCATCGTATTTTGGTACAGTGTCATTGTGTTTTATTTGAAAGATACATTTATTTTGCTGCAAAGATAATCTTTATATGCAAAACTTTTCCTATTTTTGCCCATATTTTACGAAAGATGGATGATCTTGTTACGCTTTCGATGCCGGTGTACAATGTTGCTCCTTTTGTGGAGCGGGCGTTGCAGTCTGCTTTAAACCAGACCTTTGAAAACATTGAGTTTTTGCTGGTGGACGACAGGGGCGACGACGACAGCATGGATATTGTCCGGCGGGTGGTAGCGCAGCATCCGCGGGGTAAGGATGTGCGCATCATCGAACATCCCGTAAATATCGGTACCGGCGCAGCACGCAACACCGCCATCGACCATGCGTCGGGCAAGTACCTCTTTTTCATGGACAGCGACGACGAAATTACGGAAGACGCCATCGAAAAACTGTACCGCGCCATGCAGGAAACGCCCGTT
>JAISWE010000018.1 GCA_031271175.1 Bacteroidales bacterium
TACATGAAAAACACGAGTTTTCCAAGCGCAAGAAATAAAAATCAAGACCACCCCGTCGCGCTTACAGCCGTACTCGAAGTACAATTGCTATCTTTGAACTTAAATTAACTAATTATTAAACAATTAAACAGCAAGTTTATGGACAAATATGGTGGTCTTGACGTGTACAAAGATAACATATTTGCATGGATATTGGATACACAAGCAAAAAAAATTTTAGAGAATCGTTATGGAACGCTCATGTCCGAACGGACTGATATGTCTTTGCGCAAGATGATCAAAGCGATCATCGGGGGCGAAAGAGACCCCGTCATATTGAGCCGGTTCGTTCACGGACGCAGAAATGCTCACCCAAGGTATGGAACAAATAGATTTGTTGGAAAAACAGCAGGCGCGTTGCCTTACTCATTTAAAAGAACTTGCGGATAAATATTGCGCAAGGGAAATCTCGTTGCTGTGTACCATTCCGGACATTCAAAAGTTCAGTGCATGGTGTATTCTCAGAGGAAAGGTAATGCGTTTTCATATTACCTGTGTGTTAATTTCATAGCAAACGCATTTTTAAAACCATACGACGATATTTCATAGCGTTTCAAACTTTTTACTAATCGCAGAAATAATGAATTAACAATTATTATGATTTTTTATGTGCGTTCAATGGCATTTATGCGTAATTTTGCATGTTCATCATCACAGGATGAGCGTGAAATTTTGATTTATCGTCATGAGCTTAGCTTCAACAAGTGTAAAACGTCCTGTCCTGGCCATTGTGATATCATTAGTGATAGTGATATTCGGCATGATAGGTTTTACTTCCCTTCCAGTGCGGGAATATCCGAGCGTCGACCCGCCTATCATCAACGTAATGACTTCCTATCCGGGGGCCAATGCCGAGATTATCGATTCGCAGATTACAGAGATTCTCGAAGCCTCTATCAACGGAATCGCCGGTATCCGTACGCTTACCTCTACCAGCAGTGATGGAAGCAGCAATATCGTCGTGGAATTTGAACTTGGCGTGGATATGGAAGCCGCTGCCAATGACGTGCGCGACCGTGTGTCGAGAGTGCAGAACCGCCTGCCGAAAGACTGCAACCCGCCTACGGTATTCAAGACCGATGCCGACTCCAACCCGATTATCATGCTGGCAGTGCGTAGCGACAAGCGAAATCCGCTTGACCTGACCGATGTTGCCGACCGTATGTTCAAGGAACGTTTGCAGACCATTCCGGGCATCAGCGAAATTTCCATTTACGGCGAAAAGCGCTATGCCATCCGTGTTACGCTTGATCCCGACAAATTGGCGGCTTACCAGCTCACCGCAGCCGAAGTAAGTGCGCAGATCAGCGCCGAAAATGTAGAGCTTCCGTCGGGACGAATCGAAGGAACCCATACCGATCTCACCGTACGTACGCTGGGACTGTTGCGTACCCCGCAGGAATTTGAAAACCTTATCATCAAAGGCGTTAACGGCGTGCCGGTCAAATTGAGCGACATCGGCTACAGTGCGTTTGCCGCCGAGAACGAGAAAACCATCACCAAATTTAACGGCGAACCCTGTGTCATTCTGGCCGTGTTGCCGCAGTCGGGAGCCAACAATGTAGAGATTTCCGACCGGTTTTACCAGCGGCTGGAGGAAATCAAACGCGACATGCCGGAGGATATTACCCCGGTGGTGATCAACGATACCAGCCATTTTGTCCGCAATTCCATTGAAGAAGTGGAGGAAACCATCATCATTGCCTTTATATTGGTGGTCATCATCATTTTCCTTTTCCTCCGAAGCTGGCGTACCACGCTGATTCCCATCATTGCCATTCCGGTATCGCTGATCGGCGCATTTTTCATCATGTATCTCTTCAGTTTTTCCATCAACGTACTGACGCTGTTGTCCATTGTGCTGGCAGTAGGCCTTGTGGTGGACGATGCCATTGTGGTGATGGAAAACATCTTTGTGAAAATAGAAGAAGGAATGTCGCCCCTTGAAGCCGCCTTCAAAGGATCGAAAGAAATTTACTTCGCCATCATATCCACCACAGTAGTGTTGGTATGCGTTTTTATGCCGGTGGTGTTCCTGAGCGGCATTACGGGAAGGCTGTTTCGCGAATTTGGCATTGCCATTGCCGGAGCGGTAGTCATATCGGCTTTTGTGGCGTTGAGCCTCACGCCGATGATGTGCTCGAAAATCCTGAGCCGAGCTTCTTCGCAAAACCGCTTCTATCGCATGACGGAAAAATTCTTTGTTGCGCTTACGGAAGGTTATACCAACATGCTGTCCGGCTTTATCAGGAAAAGATGGATAGCCGTCGCCATCATTATTGCGGCGTTCGGAGGAATCGTGCTGCTTTTCGTGAACCTGAAAACCGAACTTGCACCTTTGGAAGACAGGAGTCGCATTACGCTGAGAATCAGTATGCCGGAAGGCACTTCTTACGAAAGTTTTTGCCAGTATATTGACGAGATTGCCGATATGGTGCAGGATTCCGTTCCGGAACTGGCAGGCTGCCAATCAATGGTACGGGGCGGATTCGGCTTCGTGCGGGCTTTCCTTGTCGATCCCGATCAAAGAGAACGCACGCAGCAAATGTTGGCGGACAAACTGTTGCAGGATACCCGCCAAATGACCAAAGGCAAGATTCTTATCACGCAGGATCCTACTATCGGCGACCGGCGTTCCGGACAGGGCGTACAATATGTGATTCAAGCCAATTCCATCGAGAAACTGCGCGAAATTCTTCCCGTGTTCATGGATGAAGTCCAGAAAAATCCGGCATTTGCCTTTTCCGATGTCAACTTGAAATTTACCAAACCCGAACTGGTAGTCAATGTAGATCGGGAAAAAGCGCGGCTTCTCAACGTTTCCACTACCGCCATCGCACAAACCATGCAATTGGCGTATGCCGGACAACGCATAGGTTACTTCACCATGAACGGCAAACAATACCAGATCATCGAAGAGGTAGGCAAAACCGACCGCAACCGGCCGAGCAAGCTACCCGCACTCTACGTACGAAGCGGAAACGGCGCCATGATACAACTGGACAACCTGCTCTCGGATACCATCAAAAGCAATACCCCTTCGCTGTATCGCTTCAACCGCTATGTGTCCGCCACCGTTTCGACCATCATGGCGCCGGGGTATTCGCTGGGCGACGGCATCAACGAAATGGACAAGATTGCCGACAAAGTGCTCGACGATACTTTCAAAACCGAACTGTCGGGGCAAGCCCGCGAATTGAACGAGAGTTCCAACAGCATCTATTTCGCCTTCATGCTGGCGCTGGTGCTGGTATATCTGATCCTGGCCGCCCAGTTCGAAAGCTTCCGCGATCCGCTGGTGATCATGTTTTCCGTGCCGATGGCTTTAGTAGGCACCTTGCTGTCGCTGTGGTATTTTCAGCAGACCATCAACATTTTCAGCGAAATCGGCATTATCATGCTGATAGGGCTGATCACCAAAAACGGAATACTGATTGTCGAATTTGCCAATCAGCGCCGCGAACAGGGATACTCCATCTTCAAAGCAGTGCTGGACGCATCAAGTTCGCGTTTGCGTCCTATCCTGATGACCAGTCTGGCAACAATTTTCGGTATCCTGCCCATCGCGCTGGCTTTGGGAGCGGGAGCAGAAAGCCGCGTTTCCATGGGAATAGCCGTCGTAGGAGGAATGTTGTTCGGCACGATCCTCACCCTGTTCATTGTTCCCGTTATGTACACATTCCTTACCGCCAAAAAACGGGTTGTCATCAAAGAAGAAGATTATATATGACAGCCACAAAAATAATTGATCCCATGATCCGAAAAACCGTTTTACCGTTGATCACATTTGCTTGCTGTTCCTGCCTCTCCGCACAGGAAATCCGGCAGCAGATACCCCTGAAATATTCCGTCGAGACCTCTGAACTTCCGACGTTCACCCTGAAAGACGCCATTGCGGAAGGTCTGGAAAACAATTACCGCATCCTCATTGTGAGGAACAACGTACAGGTGAGCAGTAACAACGCTTCTTTCGGCAACGCCGGCATGTTGCCCTCCATCGCGCTCAACGGAACCGTTACCGAAAGCGTTGCCGACAGCCATTTGCAGTATTTTTCGGAACTCAACCGCCCGAATCAGGATAAGACGGGCGCCGTGTCGGACAACATGAACGCCAACGTCGCACTTAACTGGACACTGTTTGACGGTATGACCATGTTTGCCAATTATAGGCGACTGAAAGAGCTGGAAATGAAAGGAAAAGAACAAATGAGGGCTGCCATACAGGAAACCGTCGCTTCCATCATCAATGCCTATTTCGACATCGTTACCTGCCGGAAAGAACTGGACGCCGTCAGCCACATCCTGCTGATCTCGAAACAGCGGGCACACAGCGCCAACGACATGTTCCGCGCCGGCAAAGTGTCGAAAGTCGATTTACTCTCCGCACAGGTGGACTACAATGCGGATACCTCTTCGTACATCCAACTGAATGCGAAACTGAGGGACGCCAAAATCCGCCTCAACCGGCTGCTGGCACGAGACATCGTTATCGATTTCAGCGTGGAAGACTCGATTGTAATTGACCGGTCGTTGAATTACAAAGACATTCACGACAAAGCCATTGCCGAAAACCCGGACATCGTGCTTTCACGCATGTCGGTCAACGAAGCCGTTTTCTCGCTGAAAGCAGTGCAAGGCTCCCGCCTCCCTCAAGTCCGCTTCACCTCGTCCTACACATTTGTCAACCAACAAAACGGTACGGGACAGATAGAATCTACGCGATCCGGTACGCTGAACTACGGCATCACAGCCAGCATACCGCTGTTCGACGGTTTGAACATCAGAAGGCAAATAAAAAATGCCGAACTGAACAAAGCAAGCGCCGACCTCCTTCACGAAGAAACGCAAAAGGAAATCGAAGCGCAGGTAGCAACCGCTTTCAACGCTTACGAAGTCAATCGCCATCTGGCCGCCTTTGAGCAGGCAAACCTGAGCATAGCGGCGGAAAACCTTGACATATCGATGGAACGTTACCACTACGGCGCTATTTCGGCAGTCGAACTCCGAGAAGTACAACGCAGCTACCTGTCGGCCACCAACAGAATGATTGTTGCCGCATACAATGCCAAAATAGCTGAAACCGCATTGAAACTGCTCACCGGAGAAGTGATGAAATTGTAACGGACAAAAAAAACACATTATTCTTGTTACAATTGATAAAAGATGATTACCTTTGCGGATATTAGATTTTAATTTATGACGGTAAATTTAGCGTATTTGCAACAAATGACGGGCAATAACCATGACATCATGAAAGAAATGATTCAGATGTTTCTTGCTCAACTTGATGAAACAAGTATCGAAATGGATATCTTGTTTAGTGCTTGTAACTGGCCTGAATTAAGCCGGTTAGCGCATAAAATGAAATCATCTTCCCTCGTGGTAGGTGTGGAAATGGTGACCGGAAACATGATTGAACTGGAATTGCTGGCCAAGGAAGCGACTCAACCCGAAAAATGCAAAGAATATATTGACCGCTTTAATGAACTGTCTGTGCAGGTAAAAGCAGAATTGAAAGAATGTTTGCTGACATTATAATCAACTATATATTACCATGAAAAAAATAATTTTATTGATATTGTCTATCTCACTGTGGGACAGCGCATTTCTTCGGGCGCAGGAAACGCCGGCATGGGCAAAGGAAACGCCCCAACAAAAGGAAGAACGCATGGCATGGTGGACGCACGACCGTTTCGGCATGTTCATCCATTGGGGACTGTATGCCTTGCCTGCACGACATGAATGGATCAAGCAAAGAGAAAAGATTTCCGACGAAAACTATCAGAAATATTTTGAATATTTCAACCCCGACCTGCATAATCCCAAAGAATGGGCGGCAAAAGCCAAAACCGCAGGCATGAAATACGTGGTGATCACAGCCAAGCACCATGAAGGCTTTTGCCTGTGGGACAGCAAATACACCGATTTCAAAGTGACCGGTACCCCATACGGAAAAGACCTCATCAAGCCGTTGGTGGACGCTTTCCGTGCGGAAGGCATCCGGATAGGCTTTTATTATTCGCTTATCGACTGGCACCATCCCGATTTCCCATACGACCGAATCCATCCCAACGGCCCGCAGGATCCGAAAGCGCGAAAAGCAGCCAACGAACAGCGCGACATCAGAAAATACCAGCAGTACCTGAAACAGCAGGTGACGGAACTGTTAACGCAGTTCGGACAAATAGACGAACTGTTTCTGGACTTTTCCTATCCGGGCGAAAACGGCAAAGGGCATGAAGACTGGGATGCGGAAAACCTGCTGAAATTGATCCGCCGGTTACAACCCGGCATCATTGTCAATAACCGGATGGATCTCGATCACACCGACTGGGGTTGGGACTATGTGACGCCGGAGCAGTTCATGCCGCAAGAATGGCCAACCGTCCGCAACCAGCGGGTCTCGTGGGAAACCTGCCAAACGTTTTCCGGCTCATGGGGTTACTACCGCGATGAATATTCGTGGAAAAGCGTCCGCCAACTGGTCGTAATGCTGATAGAAGTCACCGGCAAGGGCGGCAATTTGCTGCTCAACGTCGGCCCCACGGCACGCGGTATTTTTGACGACCGCGCCAACGAGCGTCTCACAGGAATCGGAAAATGGATGTACACCCACAGCCGTTCGATATATGGCTGCACACAAGCGCCTCCCGAATTTGAGATTCCCCGCAACTGTCTGCTGACCTACAATCCGGTTACCAAACGACTGTACATACACGTACTCGAATGGCCGTTCAAGTCGCTTCATCTGCCCGGATATGCAGGAAAATTCAAATATGCGCAGTTGCTGAACGACGCATCGGAAATCCGCTTCCACATCCGAACACAACCCGGAAGCCATGTCGATGAAACATCGCAGGCCGGCGACGTGATACTGGATCTTCCCGTTCAACATCCGAATGTAGAAGTTCCTGTGATTGAGCTTTTTATGGAATAGATAAGTTGCTGAAAGATTGTACCGCTATTTTATCGAATTAGCCTATAAGGGAACTTCTTATTGCGGCTGGCAGCTGCAATCCGGCAGCCCTACCATTCAGGAAAAAATGGAAGATGTATTGCGCCTGCTGTTGCACGAACCTATCCGTCTGACCGGCGCCGGACGTACAGACAGCGGAGTGCATGCCGCTTATTTCGTGGCGCACTTCGATTCGGAAAGGGAAGCGTTACACTTGGACACGCAACTGCCATACAAAATCAACGGATTGGTCGGAAAAGAAATAGCCGTTTACCGCATCCGATCCGTAACGCCGGATGCACATGCACGCTTCGACGCGCTTTCCCGTACTTACCTGTATCGTATCGCCCAAACCAAAAATCCGTTTACCATCCATCTGGCATACCACCTGTATCGTCCGTTAGATATGGAAAAAATGAACGCAGCGGCAAAAATCCTTCTCGAATTTCGCGATTTTACCAGCTTCAGCAAATTGCACGGCAACGCCGTTACCAATATTTGCAACATAACAGCAGCCTGCTGGACAAAAGAAACGGAAACAGGGGAAATCCACTTTACCATCACCGCCAACCGCTTTCTTCGCAACATGGTGAGAGCGATCGTCGGCACTATGATCGAAATAGGCGCAGAAAAACGCTCTCCGGAAGACATCCGTCGTATTATAGCGGCAAAAAACAGAAATGAGGCAGGTTCGTCCGCTCCGGCACAAGGACTCTACTTGACAAAAATTGTGTATCCGGATACACTTTTTACAGACAGTCAGAAACCTGCTTATTTTTGAATCTGCGATACCGACGTGACGGAAAAAAGAGATGGCGTATTCATCATTTTTTTTTACTTTTGCAAAATTCTTTCAAGTTTCTCCTATTTGAAAACGGATTTTTGGCAGGCTGTAATCGGTAATAGATTCATTATCATAATGTTGCTTCTTTCCGAAGGATTTTCCCTTTCCGGACAGGATGCGCTTTCTTCTCAGTTCATGTTTGATGCGCTCTCCGTCAATCCCGGGCTTGTCGGCATCAACGACTACAGCAAGGTGACGGCAGGTTTTCGCGATCAATGGCCGGGACTGAATCATGCGCTGGTCTCCGCTTCTGCGTCGTACGACCAAAAAATTCCCGATATCAACAGCGGAATAGGGATTCAGTTGTTCCGAGATATGGCCGGAGGACGTTATTCCCGGACTTCGGCCGAGCTGTACTACGGCTATCAGTTCAAACCGGCTCGCAAAATCCTTCTGTCAACCGGGATACAGGCAGCTGTCGTGCAAAGAGCCATTCGTACATCGGGATTGACGCTGCCTGAAGACAATCCCTATTCAGGCTACCCTCATTCCGAAATACTTTCCGACTATTCCACCGTTTTCCCCGATTTTGCCTGCGGAGTGGCGGCCAATTTCTCCGATCGTTACAGTGCGGGCATTGCCGTTCATCATCTCAACCGACCGTCCGAAACCCTTTCGGAGACCAACGAAAAGCGTACTCCAATGAGCCTGAGCGCACATTTTATTTCGTATTTCCCAATGCGTTTCGGCAAATTTGACAGAAAAAAAATCATCCTGTCGCCCGGATTTTATTTCCGACAGCAACCATATCAAAATATTTTTTCTTTCGGAACAAATATCGCCTATGAGCCTGTATTTGTGGGTATTTGGTCTCGCGCCGCATCAAATTTTATTCCTCAATCCGTATTTTTTTTAGTTGGAGTGGAACAAAATTTTTACAGAATCGTATATAGTTATGACAGTAGATTATTTTATGCGAATTTTGCCGGAACAGGTGCGCACGAAATAACACTGGTGTGGAAAATATTTCCGAAAAAGAAAATAAAAGCAATAAAATGTTCAAAATACAGTTTTAGTAAATAAAAAATTTTTGAAAAGTTTGAATATTAATTTGGAATGTTGTATCTTTGTAACCTGAAAAATATGGTAAAAATGACGTATAGATTTTCAATTGTTTTATTATCGTTAATAACGATAGTGGCGGTGTCTTCGTGCGGCCTGTTCAAAGGAAAGCAGAAATCGCCGACAACTGGTTGGAATTACAATGATCCCGACCAGGGTGGATATGAAGTAAAGGACGTACCCGAACAGGAAACGGGACCGGGTTTGGTGTTCATTGAAGGCGGCGCGTTCACGATGGGGCGGGTTGCACAAGACGTGATGTACCAGTGGAACAACTTCCCGCGTCGCGTTACGGTGGAATCTTTTTACATGGATGAAACCGAAGTAGCCAATGTCGATTACAAGGAATACCTTTATTGGATCAGGCGCGTGTTCGTTTCGTACCCCGAAGTATATCGCAAAGCTTTGCCCGACACACTGGTATGGCGGAGTAAGTTGGCATACAATGAGCCGCTGGTGGAGATGTATCTGCGCCATCCCTCCTACAACAGTTATCCCGTAGTAGGGGTCAGTTGGTTGCAAGCCAACGACTACTGCCTGTGGAGGACAGACCGTGTGAACGAACGTATCCTGATACGCGAGGGTATCCTGGATAACGACCCCAACCAGAAAGACGAGAACAACTTCAATACGGATGCCTATCTGGCCGGGCAGTACGAGGGCGTGGTAAAGCAAAACCTGCCCAGTCTGGACCCCAATCAGGAAGAACGCCGTGTAATGATGGAAGACGGAATCCTGCTTCCCAAGTACCGCCTTCCTACCGAGGCCGAATGGGAATATGCAGCGCTTGCACTGATCGGTAATTCCTTTGATGAAAGAATTTACGAACGTAAATATTATCCCTGGAACGGAGATATTTTCCGTAACCACGACAAGAAATTCAGGGGCGTTATGGTGGCCAACTTCAAACGTGGACGCGGCGATATGATGGGTGTTGCCGGAGCGCTGAACGACGCCGGAAGCAGCACCTTGCCGGTGACCTCCTTCTGGCCTAACGATTACGGGCTGTATTGCATGGCCGGCAACGTTAATGAATGGGTATTGGATGTTTACCGTCCCATGTCATTTGAAGACATGGAAGATTTTAACCCTTTCCGTGGAAACGAATTCAAAGTGCTGAAACAGGAAGAGGACGGGACTACTTCCCAAAAAGACTCGCTGGGACGCATGCAGTACGTTCCCATCTCAACAGAGGACGCCCTGAGCCAGCGCCGCCAGTTCACCAAAGCCGATTACCGCAACTATGAGGACGGCGATCCGGCTTCGACGATGGATTATGACAGTGAAACCAGCAAGACCGCCGGCAGTGAAAAAATGTACGACCCTGCCCGATCGCTTATTAACGATCATGTTCGCGTGTACAAGGGAGGTTCGTGGAATGACCTTCCCTATTGGCTGTCACCGGGTACAAGACGTTTTCTTGCCGAAAATCAGTCGAGAAACGACATCGGGTTCCGTTGCGCCATGACCAGAGTGGGCGCTCAATCCTCACGACACACCATACCAACCGGTACGGGAAGATAATGATAAATGAAAAAAGGGCGTCGCGCCCTTTTTTCATGACCGGCAGTCAATGTCTATGCAGACGGATCAATTATATCAATGGTTTGTACGCTATCCGAAAATCGTTACCGATTCGAGGCAGAACGCGGAAGGCGGAATCTTTTTCGCCCTTCAGGGCGAGCATTTCGACGGCAATCAATTTGCGGCAAAAGCCTTGGAAAACGGGGCAATGTATGCTGTAGTGGACGATCCCGGCGCAGTAAAGGACGAACGGTACCTTCCGGTGGAAAATGTGCTCACAAGCTTGCAGCATCTGGCGCAAAAGCACCGGCAGCAATTTAATATTCCTGTGATTGCCGTCACCGGCACCAACGGTAAAACGACTACCAAAGAGTTGCTGAAAAGCGTATTGTCCGCCCGTTTTAAAACACTTGCCACCACCGGCAACCTGAACAATCATATCGGCGTACCGCTTACTTTGCTGCAAATGTGTCCGCAAACACAGATAGCCGTGATTGAAATGGGCGCCAACCACCGCCATGAGATCAAAAACCTCTGCCACATTGCCCTGCCCACCCACGGACTGATTACCAACATAGGCAAGGCGCATCTGGAAGGGTTTGGCGGTGAGGAAGGAGTGAAACTTGCCAAAAAAGAACTGTACGACTATCTGGATGAATACGGAGGTACCGTTTTTTACAGGGAAAGTAATCCGTTGCTGACAAAAATCCTCTCCGGAATGCAGGTTCGTAAAATTTCGTATGAAAGCGTTTGCAAGGGGACGGTATTGTCCGCAGACCCATATCTTAGGATGCTGCTGACAATGGACGGAGAAAAGTTCGAAGTGCAAACTCAAATCGCCGGTTCCTATAACGATGAAAATGTGATGGCGGCGGCTTGTGCCGGACGTTTTTTCAGTGTTCCGCCGCTCCAAATCGTTGCATCCATTGCAGGATATTGCCCGCAAAATAACCGTTCCCAGATTTTGCATACTCCCCGCAACAAGTTGTTTCTGGATGACTACAACGCCAATCCCAGCAGCATGAATGCCTCCCTCTGTCATTTCTTCGGACAGCCTGTCGCCGACAAAATGGTCATTGTCGGTGATATGCTCGAACTTGGCAAGACATCGCCTGAGGAACACCGCGCTGTTGTGGACTTGCTGCTGTCGCATCCCGAAGTCGAAAGCATCGTGGTAGGCGAAACATTCTCACAAGTTGCGCGACATACGGGCATTGCCTCGTTTAAAAATACTCCCGCCCTGCTGCAATGGCTGAAAGAAAATCCGCCACAGGGAAAATTCATCTTGATAAAGGCTTCCAGAGGCATGAAACTGGAACAGTTGCAGGAATGGCTGTAAAGAAACTGCGGCTAAAAAGGCTGCTTTTTTATTTTGCGGTTTGGGAAGTCGCCCAGTCCACCAGCAGTCCGGTTACTTCGGAATAGCTTTTAATGCCGCTTGCCTGCCGGTTGGTTTTGAGATAATGGTCGTACAATTTGTTTTGCGCCTCCGACAGGACAGGCCGGATGGCCTTTTTCCAGTGTTCGCGTATCTTGCGGTAGTCGGCAACAACACATGAATCAATCATTCCGTAAATTCTTTTGTATTCGTCGGGAGATATTCCGTACAGGCTGTTCAGCAGATAAGAGGTTGTTTTCAGGTAACCGCTATACCTGACCTGCGGGTGTTCGCTGGCCGTACAGATGACGGAGGCGTAGAAATTACATTCGGCTTCGCCGGCAATGCCTAACTGGTGCGCTTTTTCATGTGCCAGTGTAAAAGGATAACTTTGGGGAAGCATAAACCGATTGACCTGAACTTCGTTGAAAAAAGGGTTGAAGAAGCCTGTGATGCCCATTTGCGTGAGCAGAGGCTCGGTCAGGCTATGTTTGGTGCGTCGCGTGCCGCAGGGATATGGCAGGCGCAGCAAGGCATGATGCTTCCCGTACATGCGCTCTATTTCCCGGTCGATTTCCTCTGTATCGAAGGCATCCATGGCGACATAGGCGCAGTTCAGCGAGTCGATGTGTTGAATGACAAAAGTTTCGAAAAATGCTTTATCCGGCGTTTGCCGTTCGACAGCCATCCGCTCGTGGAAGTCGGGGCGGAAATAGGCCATGCCCCACGACAAGTAGAACCACACCGGTAACCACAATACACACCGGCAACAACAGCCGAGCCATTGCCGAAACCGCAGTTTTTTCGCTATTACGGCAACAAGACCTCCCGCCAGCAATACGACAAACGCCAGCAACAGTACGTCAAAGAAGGAAAACGGGAAAAGACGGGAAAAAAATGAAAGCGTCGTCGCTACCGCCGGATAAACATGGCACATGTATCCCTCTGCAAGCGCAGGTTTCCTCGAACATATCCACACCGTCAGCAGCAGAATCGCGGGCGCTGCATACGCGACGCACCGGCGAAAATGTTTTAACCGCTTCTTTCGAGATGCATTCATGATAGGATGGTAATTATCGGAGAAACTGTCCTGCCATGTCGAAAACCCGGTTGAACTGTTCCGTCACCTTTCCGGCGATGGGGACTAATACCGGAAACGGATCTTCGTGTTTGCAGTCATACGGAAAATCCATTATTTCCACGCAGATGGGAATATCCCGCCTGCTTCCCTGCAAGGTATTGACCACCTCGTAGGGAGGTACGACCGTATCGCTTGCCAGCGCGACGGCCATTGCCCGGCTGCCGATGCGCCGGAGGATGTCTTCCCTGAACGGCAGCATCTTTCCGTAATTGATCATGCACTGGAAATGAATACCTTCAGGATGGACGGTCAGGTAATGATGCAGATGAGTGTCTCTTTTCAGATGATTTTCAAGATGTTCCACTACAAAGGAATAGAGCGCTACATTGGCTTCGCTGTCGAGGATGAATTTTGATACCGGCGACAGGCGGTTGAATACCGGTCCTCCGCAAAACATGAACATTTTCGAACGGCTGAAGTAATCGTTTTGATTGGTCATCACAAGTATTTCGGCCAGCAGGCAGCCGATGGAGTAGGCAAACAGGTCGAAGGAAGCATCGGGTTCAATCAGGGGATGTTTGCCTGATTTGATTTCTGCCATCCACCGGATGACATCGTAATAGGACTGTAATCCCGACCAGAAAAAGCGTTGCGGACGGGCATGAAGCCTCGAACTGATGGCTACGTTGGACAGCGTGGAACTGACCACCTGCGGAAAAGCGACACGCCGCCGTTCGCTGACGGCATACATTTGCCGCCGGTCGCTCCACTCATGAGGGGCGCGGTTCATGTGGAAAGCAATGGGGAACAGGACGATGGTTTTGCCTGTAAGTTCGCTCAGACGTTTTGCCCACGGAAGGTATTTTACCCAATATTTTTCATTGAACCCGTGAAACATCAGCACTACTTGTCGTGATTTTTTCTTGTCGGCGGGATGAAAAACGTGATAGCGGAAATGCTGGTTTTCCATGATATGGGCGTCGTCCATATCCAGCATCCGGCAATTTCCGGCAATGGGGTTTTCAAAGTCATACGACAGGTCGCATGAAAAACCGTGGGCGGCACACGAATACCGCTTTTCGCCCGGAAGCAGGGAACAGGAACCGGAGGAGAAATCGAAATTGTAGAGATTCGTCTTTTTGTCGATTATTTCCATATCCCGATAACTGACGGCTTCTTTCAGCATCCGGTGAAACTCATAATATTCCATTGATCACATGCGCTTAATTTGAGACAGTCCCGTTTTTTTAGTACGGAACGGACTGTATCGTTTCTTATCTTTTAACACCCTACCCATGTCGCGAACGCCTCTGCCGTCACTTGTTTTGCCCTGCTGGGCCAAGTTTGTATCCTCGCAGTGGGGACACTTAATAGATGTCACGTATCATTACCAATTTTTGCCTGTTGCTATTTTGATTGCTTTTGCAAAAAGGGAATCGTGGGAGCAGAGGGATTCGAACCCCCGACCCTCTGCTTGTAAGGCAGATGCTCTGAACCAGCTGAGCTATGCTCCCAATGTATTTTAGCGGTGCAAAAATACTCAGTTTTTTTTTCTCAGCAAATTTTTTTCTCTTTTTTTTTGAAAAAAAAATTCATTTTCAGTTTTTCCGATAGACGGTACCTTGAAAGGTAGCAATCAATTCATCCTGTTCGTTGGTAACATGTACCTGATAGGTGGCAACCGTCCGCCGCAATGACAATTCCGTCGCTTTGGCAAACAGGACGCCCGACGATTCCGCCTTGAAATAGGTGATGACGGACGTCAGTCCTACCGCAACGACACCGTAGGCATTGGAGGCTGCCGCCAGCGCCAGATCCGCCAGTGTGAACAGCGCGCCGCCCTGTACGATACCTACCCCGTTCAAGTGATGCGGCTGGATGTCCATTTTAGCAATTGCTTCGCCTTTGGCAACATGCAGCAGCGTTATGCCACAATGTTTCGCAAACAAATCTTTTTCAACCAGCTCTTTTGCTCCCATCGGGTTTCCTGGTTACCACCTCGGCGAGGTACTGTTGATACACAATACCGGAATTTTTTCCGTATTGGAAATCAGTTTTTCCTCCCGCAAGCCAAACAGGAATTTGTTGACGGTAGGGACATCTTCCGTCGGAGTGATGATCAGATCCGCATTTGCTTTTTTAGCTGCATGGATAATATCTTCGGCGGTATTCTTTTTCTTGTCGTGCGTAATGAATCGTATCTTGATGTCCTCTTCTTCCATCGCTTTGGTCATCATCTTGATATTGAAAGCGATGGTTTTCTCTTTTTCGGTGTCTTTGCCGGACGGTGTGATGATAGACATGACGGCATCCGGAAAAAATCGGCTGTAATAGACCACTTGTTTTAACTTCGTGTCGTGTTTTTTGATAAAGTTGACGGGAAAGATGATGTTTTGCACCGTTGCCTGCTGAGGGGCATCCTGTATTACGACAAACGGAATGGTAGTGCCGGACAAAATCTTGATGGTACGGATACCGGTATAACGCTTTATGCCGCCTACTCCACTATGCTTCAAAACTACCAACTCCGGATTCAACTCCTCTGCAATAGTTTTGATGGTAGCATACGGACGAACACCTTTCTGGATAAGAAAATCCGGCGTTATCTGATAATCTTCACCACATTCGTCAACGAGAAACAGCATTTTTTCCTTTATAATCGGTATATCTCTGTCTTTAATGGCAACATTCAGTATCAGCAATTTCATATCCATGGCTTTTGCGCAATAGGCACCGTGTGCTAAAGCATTATATGCCATTGGAGTAAAATCAAACGGAACAATGACTAAATTATTTGATTCCATATTTATTATGATAAAATTAAAGTACCAAAGGTAAAATGTTTTTTATTATCATGCAAATAATTTTATTTATAAATCTCAAAAAAATCCGTTTTTGACATAGTACATCACTTGCGAAAGCCCGACGGCAATCATCAGCAACCCCAACACAATATTTCCCCAACGGACGGAACGGACATTGGCAAGGTAATAGGCGATGAAAAGAGAAAAGGGAAATGAGATTAAATACCATGCAAACGGGAGGACTTCCGGGACAATGACCGTCATCAGCAGTACCAGCGCCGCAATAAACAGGATGGTGTAATAACTGTTGCGGACAATGATTTTACGGATACCGACGGATCGCAGGAGGTAGATGAGAGAAAACAGGGTCAATAAAGCGGCAAAAAAGAGAAAAAAGCAGGTGAAAAAATTCCATTGGGGCATTACCTGCGGAAACGAAAACATTTGGGCAAACAGGTCGAATAGTTTGGCAGGGCTGTCGTACCTCAGGAGGCACCATCCTAAATACCAGAAAAACGGGAAAAGAAAGCCCAGCAGTGAAAAAACCCATTCGCGCCAGTAGCCGGGACGGAAAAAAAACAGGCAAAGCCACACAACCGGCATGAAGACATAGGCATAGCAATGAAAAAACGTGGCAATCGCGATGTACACCGGTGCGGTAAAATAGGCATAGGACAGTTGTTCGTTGCGGAAGGATATCATCAGTCGGATAAGGGCGATGTTCAAAAAAAAGGTCGCCGGTATGGCGGGATTGAGAACATGAATGGCGGGTACGCCGCCTGTCAGTAACAGGTAGCACAGAGCGGGCAGGTAGGAAATCTTATTCGTCAAGTTCAAACGGTTGACATAAATATGCATCATTGCCACGGAGAGCGTTAGCAACAGCCCGCACCATACCTGAAGACCGGAGATTCCGGCAAGAAGACCGTTCAGCAGCAGGAACAGGGGCATTCCGTGTCTGACATTGGCGGGGAGGTCGGTATCCGACAAGGCGTGAATCCACATTCCCACTCCGATAAGGAGGATCAGCGATATCACGGAAGTTTTGGACGAACGAAAGAAACGAAGCATGGCGGATGAGCTAAATTTCCGTTTTCAGGTCAAAACCGATGTCGCGCCGATAGTATTTGCCCTCGAAACAAATGATGTCGGCATTGCGTTTTGAAACGGTAAGCGCCGCTTCCATGCTTTCGGCCAGCGCATTGACGGCGATCACCCTGCCTCCGGCAGTCACTGTCCGGTTGTCTTTGAGGGCTGTGCCTGCATGGAATATCATGCAGTCGCCGTCAACTTTGTCAAGTCCTGTAATGACTTTTTCTTTTTCGTAGGCTCCGGGATAACCGCCCGACACCAGCATGACTGTGGTGGCGGTTTGTGGGCGGATACGAATAGATTTGTCGCCGATCTTTCCGGTGGCTACCGCCTGAAACAGTTCCACTATATCCGTCCGGATACGCGGAAGCACTGCTTCTGTTTCGGGATCCCCCAGCCTGACATTATATTCTATGACCATCGGTTCCCCTCCGACGTTGATCAGGCCGAAAAAGATAAATCCCCTGTAAGGGATTCCGTCCTTGCGCAGTCCTTCTACCGTGGGACGGACAATGCGCGATTCCACCTTTTCCATGAATGTTTTGTCGGCAAAGGGGACAGGCGATACGGCGCCCATTCCTCCGGTGTTCAGCCCGGTGTCGCCTTCGCCGATTCGCTTGTAATCCTTTGCTTCCGGCAGCATCAAATAATCTTTGCCGTCGGTAAGCGCGAAAACGGAGAGTTCTACTCCCGACAAAAATTCTTCAATAACGACCCTGCTACTTGCTGCACCGAATTTGCCTGAAAACATTTCGTGCAGTTCCCTGAACGCATCTTCGAGAGAAGAAACGATTGCAACGCCTTTGCCGGCAGCCAGCCCGTCGGCTTTCAAAACGTAGGGGGAGGGCAAGCTTCGGATAAAATTTTGTGCATCCGTTTCCTCTTCTGCACGGAAAGTACGGTAGGCGGCCGTGGGTATCCGGTGTCGCTCCATGAATTTTTTAGCAAAATCTTTGCTTCCCTCTAATTGTGCGCCGGCTTTCGAGGGGCCTATCACGGAAATGTGCCTTAATGCCGGATGTTCGTTGAAATAATCCACTATTCCTTTTACCAGCGGTTCTTCGGGACCTACTACCATCATATCGACGGCGTTTTCTACGGCGAATTTTCCCAATGCCTCGAAATCGCCGATCCCGATGTCCACATTAACACCGGCTTGCGCGGTTCCCGCATTGCCGGGGGCAATGTACAATTGCCGAACTGTTTTGTTTTGTAAAATTTTCCAGGCCAGGGCATGTTCCCGTCCCCCGCCTCCTATTAAGAGTATATTCATACAACAATGATTTGCTTTTTTGTTTCGTCCAGATATTCCCGCTTTTTGATCATAAAACATTCCACTTCGCCCGTATAGGTGTTGAAAACGATTTTTCTGCCCATATCGCCGCCTGTCTCCGAAGATACAATGGGAATCCTGAATGCGGTGAGCATCTCTACCGCAATGGCAATATTGCGTCTTCCGATGTTAAAACGGGTAGATACGCCTGTAAGCACTTCGGCGCCGCCATATACCCTGGCCTCGATATCGCTGTAGTCGCATCCGAAGTTCAACATTCCTTCTATAATCCTGATAATAGACAGATTGCCGTATTTTATGGTGACAAGGTCGCTGCCGTTCCACTGTGGCAGGATGTAATGATTGATGGCGCCCACTTTGATGGTGGGAGAATACAAACACACAGCTACACAAGAACCCAATACCGTACTGACAAGATAAGGATTCTTCTGTACGAAAATATCGGCAGGATACAACAGATGTTTGGGTAGATTGTCCACACTTCAATTGATTACAATACAAAAGTAAAGAAAAATTATCATTTTTTACTACCTGCCTGTCAAAAAAATGCCGACGAAATATTATCTTGCCGTAAATAAGATAGTTATATGTGCATTTGTATATAGCGAAAGCGCCGATGCAGGCGAACTTTCCGGGTGGGGTTGGCAAACTTTCCCTGAATGCCGACAAATTTTGAAAAAAAGGTTTTGACAGGCGGCGCTTTCATTTGTGAAATGCCCCTCTGAAAATAGCGGTGACTGCCGTTAAAAAAAACATTATCTTTGCTTTCCTATTTTTTATCATGTATCAGTTGAAAATCAATACCAACGGCGTAATGTCGCAGTTGCTGATCGGGGAGTCGTACCGCAACATGCCTGCATATCTGCCGGAAAACAAACAGGCGATCATCGTCACCGACAGCCATATTCGTCAGTACTACCACGATGTGACCGACAAGTATCCCGTTATTGAAATCGGATGCGGGGAACAGCATAAGACCATCCGGACGCTGGAACGGATTTACGAAGCCCTGTTGGGGTATAATGCGGATCGCAACAGTTTTGTCGTGGCGATGGGGGGCGGTATCGTGTGTGACGTGGCCGGATTTGCAGCATCCACTTATATGAGAGGTATTCCGTTCGGTTTTGTTTCCACTACCCTTTTGTCGCAGGTAGATGCCAGCATTGGCGGCAAGAACGGCATTAATTTCGGTGGATACAAGAACATGATCGGTACATTCAGCCAGCCGCTGTTCGTCATTTGCGATACCGCCATGCTTGCTACCCTGCCCTGCGCGGAGTTTGTCTCGGGACTGGCAGAAATAGTGAAAGTTGCCGCTATACGGGATGCCGAACTATTCAGCTATCTGGAACGGCATGTCGGAGAAATTCTTAACAGAGATTCGGACGTTCTTTCTCATATCATCATTGAGTCGGTGAAAATAAAGGCGCGAGTAGTGGAACATGACGAGCGCGAACAGGGCGAACGGCGTATCCTCAACTTCGGACATACTTTCGGACACGCTGTTGAGATGTTGGACGGCATCAGTCATGGCGCGGCTGTAAGCGTGGGGATGATGATTGCTGCCCGCTGGTCGGCGGAAGACTGCGGATTGCCGGCAGGCAGCGTCGAGCAAATCGAACGGCTGCTCGAACGGTTGGGACTTCCGGTTGCCACAACGCTGTCCGCCGGGGATATACTTCAAACCGCACTGAAGGACAAAAAACGGGAAAACGACGTTATCCGGCTCGTACTGCTCGACAACATCGGGAATGCCGTAGTGCGTCCGATATCCGTCAACGAGATCAACGACAGACTGAGTCGATACCTGTGAAAAGAAGAACAGGCAAAAAACACTAATCCGTGTTTTTCCATAAACCACAGTTATTCTGCGCAGGTCACGAGGCGCCGGATATTTTCCGGCGTAAATAGTTTGCTGGGTTCCGTTTCTTTCACTATCCGGAACAGCATCGCTTCGCAGCCGGTAAAATATTCTACCCATCCGCAAAGACATTCCTGCACGGTGTCGTCAAAAACAGCCGTCACTGTACGGCACAGTTCGGCGGGGTCGAACCGTTCGCTGATGAAACAGGCGGTTTCACCGAAGATACCGTGGCGGATAGCGATTTCGCCGGTCATGATGTTGGGCAGGGTATAAACAAATTCCGACGGACTGGGATAATAGTCTTCCGGATGCATGATGGAGCGCTGATAGACGCTGTCGGCGTCCAGTGAGGCACTGCGATTGAAAAGTATGATTGCGACATCCGGACGGGGAAGGTTGCGGTCTGTCTGTCCGGACAGCAGTACTTCCGATGCCAGAAAAGCCAGTTTGGACAACCTGTCCATCTTGAAAAATTTCCGGTAATCCGTTTTTAATTCCCGGTACAGCGCCGACAGAAATTCCGGACAGTCCGGCAACTGAATTTCAAAACGTTTTTTACCGTCTTTGAACACGCATTGCCGGCGGATGACACAGCTGGATTGTATATTGAGATACGCTGTCATACTTTTTCAAACAATAATGCGATGTTACATCCGCCAAACCCCGACAGCATCTTGATGAAACCGTTTTTTTCCGTGGGGATGTTTTCCGTTGTCACGGGAAGCGGATAGCTTGTTCCCTGGCTGCTGTAGCCTGTTGTTTTCAATATTGTGCCGTGTTGCAGCGCGGTGGCGGAGATGATGCTTTCCACGATGCCTGCCGCTCCGAGCGTATGCCCGAGGCAGGCTTTCAGTCCGTTGACGGGAATTGCGTCCAGACCGGCACGGTGCAGGGCGATGGCTTCCATTTCGTCATTGTAGAGCGTTGCCGTGCCGTGCGCATTGATGAAGGCGATATCCGAACTGTTTCTTCCGCGCATGATACGGCTCAGGGCAAGATACAGTCCTTCGCCTGTGCGTGAGGGGCCGGAAATGTGATTGGCGTCGTTGCAGGCAGCGCCGGCCGCAAGGACAGTATCTCCGCCGCATGGTTTCGCCTTCTTTTGCAGAATGACGGTGGCAGCGGCTTCTCCCAGATTCAGACCGTCGCGCAGCGCATCGAAAGGCTTGCATATTCCTCCCGACAGGGCTTTGAACGATTGAAAACCAGATACAATAAATTTCGACAGATGGTCGGCGCCTACCACTACCGCACTGTCATAGCGTCCGGCTTCCAACTCGCGCTTGGCGACAAGCATAGCGTAAGCGCCAGATATACAGGCATTGGAAACTACCACGGGGATGTTCGGATTGCTGAAATGGTGGGCGATCCGCTGTGCCGTATGCCAGAGATAAAGCCGGTTATCGACAGCGGCAGCGCCGGATGGCGCCGTTGCAAGGTATTCCACGTTTCCTTTGGTGGAAGAAAAGACAAAAAGGGTGCGGGGATGTGCAGGGTCAACATCGACGTCCTGCAAAGCCCGGCGAATGGAAAGAATGGCCGTTTGCTCCAACGGCGAACAAAATTCGTCCGGATGGTTTGCTCCGTCCGGCGCTTTGTCTTCGATCAGCGCTGCCATGAAAGGTTCGGGAATGCCGTACAATCCGCTGTACCGCCGTACGCCGGAAATGCCGACTTGTACCTTCCCGTAGTTCTCCCCGGTAGTGAAACCCAGTGATGAAATGATGTTATTCCCGGTGATGCAGATCATATCAGATGACGTTTCTTCCACTCCTCATAGAATGAAGGATTGTTCCAAACAAGCCGGTAATCCTTGTCCAAGAAGACTTGCGTGGATTTTCCATCGGCTATCATCCGGTTTTGGCTATAAATTTCATAACGAAAAATGATTTTGGCAGCATCTACCGGCTGGTAAACAGCATCTACCCTGGCCGTATCGCCGAAGATCAGCGGATGCTTGAACCGGAAAGACAAATCAACCAGCGGGGCATAATATCCGTGCGAAAAAATATCAAGATAACCTAATCCGTATTTTTCGCCGAAGGCAGATCGTGCGTCCTCAAAATAGAGGGCATACGAACCGTGCCACACAATACTCATCGAATCAACCTCGTTAAACCGGACGGTGATCTCTTTGGAAACTTTTAACTCCTGCATATCAAAAGGCAGTATCAATCATAAAAACGCACAAAGATACGGCTTTTTTCATACAACCCAAAATGGAAAAACGAATAAAATTTCGCGGTGAAATAGCCACAAAGTCGTCGAAGTCGCACAAAGAGACGGCAAAAGGACGTTCGCAAAACTTCGTGTACTTGGTGATTGGAAAATAAAACCGCAAGCGCGCCGTAGGCGTTGCGCCTGTCGTTACAGGCGATATTACCGGACGGCAATCGAAAAACCTGCCGTTGCGAGGTCTTTCCAGAAGTTGGGATAGGATTTGCTTACCACTCCCGGATTTTCGATGCGAATGCCGGGAAATATCATTGCTGCCGGTGCAAATGCCATTGCCATGCGATGGTCGTGGTAGGTAGCGATCGTTATCTCCTTCTGGGGAGGCTGTTTTTCTCCGTTCCATTCGATGATGTCCGGATGAGGAGCGGAAAGGATGAATCCAAGCTTCAACAGTTCGTTCCGTAAAGCGGCTATCCGGTCGGTTTCCTTCACGCGCAGCGTCCTGACGCCCGAAAAGCGGAAAGGGATATTCTTCAGGCACAGGCATACTGCCAGCGTTTGTACAATGTCCGGTGCATTGATGAAATCGAAATCAAAGTATGTCGGCTGTTCCGTCCCTTTTGTCAGCAAGGCGCCGCCGGAGATGTAGCGGGTTTCAACGCCCAGCCGTTTAAAAAGGGAGGCTGCCGCCGCATCCCCCTGAAGACTGTCGGCGGTAACGCCTTTGAGCAAAATCGAAACTTTAGCGGACAGGGCGGCGCATTCGTACCAGTAAGAGGCTGCGCTCCAGTCGTGTTCGCAGCCAATGCCGGAAGGATGGTAGCTTTGGGCGGCAACTGTGATTTGTTGCCCTGTCCACAGGGATTCCACGCCTGCCTGCCGCATCAGCCCCAGCGTCATTCTGACATACGATGTGGACACCAAATCGCCGCAGATGCAAACCGTCAGGCCATCGGGAAGCGTGGGAGCAATCAGCAGAAGCGCCGTAACGAACTGACTGCTGATATCTCCGTTGATATGCAGGGTTTTTCCGGACAGCGGACGTCCGGATGTTCTCACCGGCGGGTATCCGGTGTTTTCGAGATATTGAATGCCGGCGTCCAGTTGGTTCAGGGCATCCACAAGGTCGCGAATGGGGCGTTCTTTCATTCTTTCCGAACCGGTAACGGTTTTCGCCCGAGCTGTGGCGGCAAAATAAGCCGTCAGGAAACGCATGGAGGTGCCGGCATGGCCGATGTCGATAACTTCGGCGGCTGTTTTCAGCCCTTCCGCCATCACGCGGGTGTCATCGCTGTCCGACAGGCCATCCGTATCAAGCCGGCTCCCGCTTAACGAACGAATCATCAGCAACCGGTTGGAAATGCTTTTCGACAGAGGCAATTCAATCTCCCCTGTAAGAATATCCTTCTGAAATGTAAGTAGATACGACATTTTTTTGCTAAAATAATGAAATAGGATTGTTATTTTCGGCAATTTTAAAGACCTTTGCAAAGATAAATAACTTAATCGGTTTTCGGTAATTCATCCGGAAAATTTTGGAAATGAAAAATATAGTTATCATACCCACTTATAATGAGCGGGAAAATATTGAAAAAATGGCAAGAACAGTGCTTTCTTTGCCTCGGGATTTTCATATTTTAGTGGTAGATGACAATTCTCCCGACGGAACGGCAGACATTATAAGGCAACTACAGGAAGAATTTTCCGGAAGGCTGTTTTTGTATAGCCGTGCAGGGAAGCTCGGGTTGGGAACCGCCTATATCGAGGGTTTCAAATGGTCACTGGCAAAGGGTTACGATTACATTTTCGAGATGGACGCCGACTTTTCCCATCATCCCGATGATCTGCTGCGGCTGCACGATGCCTGCACGGAAGAAAACGCCGACATGTCGATAGGCTCCCGTTACGTATCGGGCGTTAATGTGGTCAACTGGCCTATGTCAAGAGTATTGATGTCGTACTGCGCATCGAAATATGTCCGTTTTATTACCCGCATGAAGATCAACGACACAACGGCGGGATTTGTATGCTATTCCCGTAAAGTTCTCGAAACAATACCACTGGACAACATCCGGTTCAAAGGTTATGCCTTTCAAATAGAAATGAAATTCACGGCATGGAAATCCGGATTCCGCCTGACGGAAGTCCCTATTATCTTTACCGACCGCAAAGCCGGCACTTCCAAGATGAGCGGCGGTATCTTCAATGAGGCTTTCTGGGGAGTAGTGGCAATGAAATGGAAAAGCTTCTTTAAAAAATACCCGACACCATGAATATCATCAGATTTCCAGACCGGAAGACATGGGAAAGCCTGACAGCCCGCCCCGAATTACGGCACGAACAGTTGTACGCCACAGTGGAAGAAATAATGAATGAAGTCCGCAGCAACGGTGACATGGCGGTACGTGCCTGCGGCGAAAAATTCGACCGCGTGCGGATAGAGCAGTTACAGGTTTCCGGAAAAGAAATGGAAGAAGCCGCAGCTGCGGTTCCCATCGAACTGCAAGCCGCCATACGCCGTGCCAAAAAGAATATCGAAACGTTTCACCGCGCACAGATACCGGTCAGCCGGAAAATAGAAACGGAACCGGGAGTCGTCTGCTGGCAAAAGTCCGTAGCCATTGAAAAGGTGGGGCTTTACATTCCGGGAGGAACCGCCCCGCTGTTTTCTACAGTATTGATGCTCGCCATTCCGGCGGTTATCGCCGGATGCAGGGAAATTGTCCTGTGCACTCCTCCGGACAGCACGGGAAACATTCACCCTGCCATTCTGTTTGCCGCCAAAGAAGCCGGTGTTGAAAAAATATTCAAAACAGGTGGGATACAGGCCATTGCCGCCATGGCCTATGGCACTGCCAGCATTCCCCAAACGCATAAGATATTCGGCCCTGGAAACCGGTACGTGACTGCTGCCAAAAAATGGGCTTCCATGTACGCCCATGTAGCTATCGACATGCCGGCAGGCCCTTCCGAAGTGGAGATCATTGCCGACGCCTCGGCACACCCCGCATTTATAGCCGCCGACATGCTGTCGCAGGCGGAACACGGCATCGACAGCCAGTCGATCCTGATGACTTCCTGTGAAAAACTGGTGGAACAGGTAGCGGCGGAAATCGACCGGCAACTGTCCATCCTGCCTCGCCGCGAAATCACCGCCCGGTCACTGGAAAACAGCCGTATCATCCTGCTGGAGGGCGACGACGAAATCGTGGAACTGACCAACCTCTATGCACCCGAACACCTGATCATCGAAACCGGCAATCATGCAGCCCTTTCGGAACGTATCATCCATGCCGGTTCGGTTTTCCTGGGACACTATACGCCGGAAAGCGCCGGCGACTACGCCTCGGGAACCAACCATACCCTGCCCACCGGCGGTTACGCCAAAATGTACGGCGGCGTGAATCTCGACAGTTTCGTCAGGAAAATCACTTTTCAGGAAATCACGCACGAAGGCATCCGGCGTCTCGGACCTGTAATAGAAGCCATGGCGCAGGCCGAATCCATGGACGCCCATAAAAACGCCGTTACACTGAGAATGAAATAAAATGTAGCGTTACAAAAAAAATATACCTTTACAGCGTTTTCATCTATAAAGAATATGGCAGAAAATTTTGATACGATAAGCGCACTGTCCGTCAAGTTAGACCTTCTCTCCGCACGGCAGGAGGAAATCTCAAAAGAGCTGGCGGCTTTGCGCGAAGAAATCATTCGCCGGCAGAAAGCAGCCGTTGCGGAAATGCCGGCGCCTTTGCCGCCGGTCACCGCGCCTTTGCCGCCGGTCATGGCGCCGCCGCCGGTCACTGCGCCGCCGCCGTTGCCGAAGCCTTCGCCTGCTCCGGCAAAACCAGCCCCATCCAACCTTGAGCGATTCATCGGGGAGAACCTGATCAATAAAATAGGCATCGTGATCACCGTAATAGGGGTGGCTATCGGGGTGAAATTCGCCATTGATCGGCAACTCATCAGTCCGTTGACAAGGATTGTACTCGGATATTTGTTCGGCGCCGGCTTGCTTGGCATTGCCTGGCGCCTGAGGGAGACTTATGCCGGTTTCAGCGCGGTGCTGCTCAGCGGGGCCATCGCCATCCTGTACTTCATCACTTATGCGGCATACGACTTTTACAGCCTCATCCCGCGGTTGCCGGCCTTTGCCCTGATGCTGGCTTTTACCGTTTCCATCTCCCTTGCCGCCATTCATTACAACCGGCAGGTGATTGCGCACATCGGAATGGTGGGAGCTTATGCCGTCCCTTTCCTGCTGAGCGACGGATCCGGAAGAGAGGCCGTGCTTTTCACTTATATTGCCATCATCAACCTGGGCATTTTGGCGCTGTCATTCAAAAAATACTGGAAAACGCTCTCTTATGCGGCCTTTCCGCTTACATGGCTCATCTATGCGATATGGTACTTCACGAAATTCGACGTTGACGTTTCCTTTACAAAGGCGCTGGTCTTTTCGGGTATTTTCTTCGTCATTTTTTACCTGATGTTTTTAAGTTACCGGCTGTCGCAAAAAAACAGGTACAATGCCGGCGATATTATTCTGTTGCTGTCCAACGCTTTTATCTTTTACGGATTCGGTTATTCGACCCTCAGCGCTCATGCCGTCGGCGAATCGCTGTTGGGGGTTTTCACGCTCTTCAACGCTTTGATTCATTTTTTGGTGAGCCTGTGGTTCAACAGGCAGCCGCCGGCAAACCGGAACCTGTTCCATCTCGTTGCAGGTATAACTCTGGTATTCATTACCATAGCTATTCCCGTACAATTGGAAGGCAACTGGGTTACGCTTGCATGGGCGTGTGAAGCAGCTCTGCTCTTCCGGATCGGGCGCACGGGAGGAGCGCCTGTGTATGAAAAAATGTCATTCCCTGTAATGCTGTTCGCCCTTTTTAGCCTCATTCGGGACTGGAGTGAAAGAGGCGACCATCTCACGCCCGTCTTCAACATCTGCTTTCTGACGTCGTTCCTTTTTGCAGCGGCATTCGGCTGGGTTGTCCTGTCGAACCGGAGGCATCCCGCCGGCCTCCCGCAGAGGGGATGGATGCGGCTCATCCTGCCTTCGGCGGTAAGCCTTGCCCTGTTGAGCTTTTATATGGCTTTCTTTTGGGAAATCTATCATTACGGTACGGACATTTTCAGCCACAATGTTCTTCATTTCAGAAATGTGTGGCTTTTGAGCTATTCGCTGTTCTTCTTTGCGGCGCTGTCGGCGGTGAATATCCTAAAAATAAAAAGCAAGTCATTTTCAAAGGCGCTGCTTGGGGTGAACGTCGTAGCCACCCTCTTTTTCCTGACGCTGGGACTGTACGCCTTGAGCGAACTCCGTGAAAACTATCTCGACTATCCCGACGAATTTTCGCATTTCAACATAGGTATCCGCTACATCGCTTACCTTCCTGCTGCCGGAATGTTGGCGGTCATCTACCGGCAAGTGCATCACCAAACACTTGGCATCGGGAAACTGCGCATTCCGGTCGAACTTTTCCTGCATCTTTCCATCCTTTGGATGATCAGCAGCGAACTCATCCACTGGCTGGACATGGGCGGAGTACAGTCGTACAAACTCGGGCTGAGTATCCTCTGGGGATTTTACTCACTGGCATTGATCGTTTCGGGTATCCTGAAAAAGAAAAAACACCTGCGAATCGGCGCTATCTCACTGTTCGGAATCACGCTTTACAAACTGTTTTTCTACGACATGCAAGCCCTCGACACGATAGCCAAAACCGTTGTTTTTATCGCTTTAGGCATCCTGTTGTTGGTGATATCATTCCTGTACAACAAATATAAACATCTTATTTAAGAATAGCAAATGATCCATTATGAATCCCTATTGGCGTTTGGGTTTTCAAGACAAAAAAAACGAGGTTGCCTCTTTTTGAGACAACCTCGCTCAGTAGCGGGGGCAGGACTCGAACCTACGACCTTTGGGTTATGAGCCCAACGAGCTACCACTGCTCCACCCCGCAGTATTTCTTTATTTGGAAGGACAAAAGTACGGTAAATTTATTAAACTACCAAAAAAGTAACGATTATTTTTATAAATTTGCACCTTCATTTTCGTAAAAACATCATGTTTAAATATTTGTCTGTCCGGAATTATGTCCTGATTCAGGAGTTGGAAGTTGATTTTTATGATGGATTGTCCATCATCACGGGAGAAACCGGTGCCGGGAAGTCGATTTTGCTGGGTGCCTTAGGTTTACTGGCCGGACAGCGCGCCGACAGTAACGCTCTGCTCGACAGGAGCAATAAATGCGTAATAGAAGGTACTTTTGGGATTATGCAGAAAGAATGGGGAACATGGTTTGAGGAAAACGAACTGGATTTCGCCGATGATACCATCCTGCGGCGTGAAATTTCGATCGACGGAAAATCAAGGGCCTTTATCAACGATACGCCGGTCAATCTGGCTATTCTCAGGGAGATAGGCGCCAAGTTGATAGATATTCATTCCCAGCACCAGAACATGTATCTGCAATCCGCCGATTTTCAGTTGCAGATAGTGGATACTTACGCCCAACAATTGGATACGGTTGCCAAATACAGGCAGTTGTATGCCGGATACCGTAAACTGTCCGCCCATTTGGAAGAAATAAAAGCGGCAGAACGACAAAATAAGGCGGAGGCGGATTATCACCGTTTCCGGTTCGAAGAGTTGAGCGTCGCACAACTTCTGGACGGCGAACAGGAAGCGCTGGAGGAAGAACTGAAAACCCTGTTACATGCGGAAGAAATCAAAACAGGATTGATGCAGGCAGCCGCATGTCTGGACGCCGACGAAAATTCGGTCGCTGCCCTGCTAAAATCGGCCATCGCCGCGATGACCCGTCTGAAAGGCGTGTTTCCGCCCGCCGCAGATTTTCTTCAACGGCTCAACTCGGCATGGATCGACCTGCGGGATATATCGTCGGAGACAGGGCAGATGGCCGAAGCCATCGAACACCGTCCGGGACGGGCGGACGAAATCAACGAACGGCTGGATGTGCTGTACGCCCTTCAGCAGAAACATCGCGTTTCCTCCGTCGGCGAACTGATATCCATCCGCGAGGCGCTGAACGTAAAATTAACGGAAATGGACGATTCACACTTGCATATCGAACAAACGGAAAAGGAACTCCGGGAGTTGGAAGAACAGCTCAACCGGCTTGCCGCCGACATGTCGACCCGCCGCCAACAGGTCATTCCCGGGATCGAGCAGCAGATTCATTCCTATTTGATACAACTGGGGATTGCCAATGCCCTCTTCAAGGTGGAACTACAGCCTTCCGGATCATTGTCCGCCAGCGGCAGCGACGGGGTGCGATTCCTGTTTTCGGCCAACAAGCAGCAAAACCTTCAGGAACTGGGCAAGGTTGCATCGGGAGGGGAAATATCGCGGGTGATGCTGAGCCTGAAAGCAACCATTGCCGGCAAAATAGCCCTGCCTACGCTGATCTTCGATGAGATTGACAGTGGCGTGTCGGGTGTAATAGCCGAAAAAGTAGGCAACATATTCGAGCAAATGGCCGTGCACGCCCAGATCATCAACATCACCCACCTGCCCCAGGTGGCCGCCAAAGGACAGCATCATTACAAAGTATATAAGAAGGATACCGAACAGGACAGCCGGACAAAAGTACGTAAACTGACACAGGAAGAACGTGTGCTGGAAATCGCCCGCATTCTCAGCGGCGAAAAAATGACCGACGCCGCACTGGAAAATGCCCGTGAACTGATGAATTACAGGGAATAAACAGTCAGGACTGCGTCCCTGTCAGTTCGGGTTCAGCGGCTGCAATTCACTACAGCGGATGAAAGTCTTTTTTGTCCTGTTTGCCAGATAATCCCGGATGAGTTCTTTCAGCGTTTCAAACTCCTGCACGGTGAAAGTCGCGTAAACGCACATGTCAACCACCGGAAGGATGATCACCTTTTCCAGCCCTTTGCTTTTATTGATGGCGGCATAGTAGGGTACATCAATGGACGCCAGATAATCCGAATATATTTTCAGCTTTTCGGGCGAAGAGAAGTGCATCAGTACGTTACCTGCTTCCACGTGTATTTTTGAACACTGCTTACAGGAAAAGACCCTCATGATTCCTCTTTCAGTACGGATATCCACGAATCTATGCGCTGTTCCGACAGATGGCTTTCGTTTTCCTCATCCAGAAGAAGTCCTGCAAACCGGTCGTCGATCAACGCTTCCGACGTGTCGAAGGTGTATCCCTGAGTGGAAACGAACCCGATGACGGGTGCCAGATTTTTCACCACATGGTAGATTTTTCCCACCGCATCGCAAAACGAATCGGGATAGGAAGCAGCATCGCCGCATCCGAAAAGCGCCACCTTTTTCCCTTTCCAATCGGCTGAGGGCAGCACTTTGATAAAACTTTCCCAGTCGTCCTGCAAATCGCCTATGCCCCACGTGGAACTGCCCAGCAGCAGCAGGTCATATCCGTTCAGGACTTCGGTTTTTGCCGAAGCCACATCGTGTACGTCCTTTTGATCCACACCGAGCTTGGCCGCGATCTTCCTGGCCATACTTTCCGTATTGCCGCCGGACGATCCATAAAAAATACCTGTTTTATTCATGATATAATTATTTTATTAAAACGGGGCAAAATTAATTCTCTTCAACAGAAAAAACAATCACTACTTTCAGGTATTTTTGAGGCAAAAACATACCTGAAAACAGGTATATCGTGTCTGTTCGAGACCCCTCCTTCCTTGAAGGAAGGGTTAATAAATATGAAGGAGACAGTCGTTCATCGGGTTTAGGCGCTTTTGATGTACGAACGGAGGTCGCTGCACGACTTCATTTTTATCCGTTTGTGTGTAATTGGGAATTTAATGCTACCTTTGCATCGTTAAAACAGTGTTTTCAGATGCCCATCCAACAGGATTCCTTGAAAATTGTTCCTGTCCGTCCGGTTTTGCGGGTACAGTTAAATATTCCTGCTCCGGAGCGGATTGATTTGGAACGTGCACAAGAAGTCATCGAACAGATGAACAGCCGCGAAGATTCCCTTACCGGGCTGCATGTGCGTGAGCGCCGTGTGGCAAAAGAGGAGAAGCCTTCCGTTAAAAGTGATTCGCTGATGTTTTTCTGTCGGGATATCGGGTGTTTTCGGCCTGTTACCTTTCCCGATTCAATGAAAACAACGGAATTGGAGCGGTATTTGATGTCTGTCTGGAAGCCTGCCGTACCCGATAGGGCAAGCGACAGCGTGGTGGCCGGACAATACGTCGAAACAGGAACCGTTCGCCCTTCAATGCCTGTTCATCCCCGCCGGAACGATGGCTATCCTCCGGCATCCGTCACATTGACGCTGCTGGGACTGGTGATTTTCTTTACCTGGATCAGGTATTACTTCGGGCGCAACATCCGTTTCATCATCAGGGCTTCTCTCAGTTACTACTGGAGTAAAAGGATACAAGCGGAAAAGAAGGAGCGCGACCGGCAAGCGATCTTTTATGCCAATCTGTTCAGTTTCCTGGTGACAGGTGTCGTCTTTTCATTTCTGTTTTTCGAGACAGGCGTCGGGTTATCTTTCCGGATGTATGGATTTACCGTACTTCTTTTTACGCTATTTTTCATATTGTTGCTGTTTCTCAACATCGCCGTCTGGCAGGTTTTCGGAAATATTTTCCTTATCCAGCCGGTCGTTAAGGAATATATCCATAATCTTTACCTGTGCAATGCCATGCAGGGGATCGTTATTTTTCCCATGGTTGCATGTATTCCATTTATTAATAATAATATAGCCTTTATCTTTGCCATAGTTGGGGTTCTTTTTTTGATTTACTTTTTCCGATTTTTTCGATTTTTTCAAATTATTCGCACAAAAAAAGCGCCTGTATTTTATTTCATTTTGTATCTTTGCACTCTCGAAATTTTACCTTTTATCATTTTGATAAAAGCGTTTATGTCAATCATGGATCATGTAGCCATGTAGTTTTATTGTAGGATTATAAAACAATCGTATCTTGAATATAAAGAACATATTAGTATCTCAACCTTTGCCGAGTGGAACAGAAAAATCACCTTATGCCGAACTGTCTGAGAAATATCAGTTGACGGTTGATTTCAAGCCGTTTATCAGAATAGAAGGAGTTTCCCTTAAGGAGTTCAGGAAATACAAGGTGGAAATACTGATGCACGGGGCGGTTTTTTTGACCAGCAAAACCGCTGTTGATCATTATTTCAGAATATGTGACGAAATGCGGATTACGGTGCCCGACAGCATGAAATACTTTTGTACGTCGGAATCTATTGCCAACTATTTGCAAAAGTACATCGTATATCGTAAGCGGAAGATTTTTTTTGCGGCAAAAGTAGAAGAATTGCTGACATTCATGCAAAAGCACAAGGAAGAAAAGATATTGCTTCCGCTTTCCGACCCGCACAAGCCTGAAATTCCGCGTATGCTGGACAGGAAGAAGTTCAAAACCACCAAAGTGGTGCTTTATCGTTCGGTCATCAGCGACTTGTCGGATGTGAATATTTACGATTATGACCTGTTGGTGTACTACAGTCCCACCGAAATAAAATCGTTGTTGCAGAACTTTCCGGATTTTGAACAGGGAGAAAAATTCATAGCCTGCTTCGGTCCGGCAACAGTGAAGGCGGCAAAGGAAGCGAAACTGCGTATCGACATTCAGGCGCCCAGCCCTCAGTTTCCTTCCATGACGATGGCGATTGAGCATTACCTGAAAAACGATTCTCCGCCCAACGAGCCATAGCGCGCGCTGTTCAAGCCCGAAACAATGCATGAAAACAAGGGACACACCTTATGCAAGGCAGAGCGTTTACACGGTAAACGGGCTATGTCGGAGTTGTTTGTTTCCGGAAAGAGCGTTTTCCGGCCTCCGTTCAAAGCCATCTGGACAACAGCGGCTCTCAGCGCCTGTCCGGCCGCAGTAGCCGTTGCCGTTCCGAAACGTCTCTTCAAACACGCCGTACAGCGTAATCTGCTCAAACGACGCACACGAGAGGCATTCCGTTTGAACAAGCAACTGCTGGATCCCGCGGCAAACAATGGCCGGCACATCCGCCTGATGCTGATATACACTGCCGAAGACACATTACCGTACGCACAAATAGCAACAGCCGTACAAAAAATTCTGCGCTATATCGCTTGCCATGTTACAACCGATTAAATCTCTGTTGATCCTGCTGGTAAAATTTTATCAGTATTGCCTGTCGCCGCTGATGCCGGCGTCGTGCCGCTTCACTCCTACCTGCTCGCAGTATGCCTTGGAAGCTTTGCACAAATACGGCGCCCTGAAAGGCGGATGGCTGTCGCTCAAACGCATGCTGCGATGCCATCCCTGGGGCGGACACGGATACGATCCTGTACCTTGACGCCGGGTATAGCAGGGCAAAATATCGCCGCCGAAAGATATTGCGCTGCTGCCGCTATTAAGGTTTTCATTTTTCAATTAAATGACTTATCTTTGCACCGTAACCACATAAACAGGAATATTTTATGGCAATGATATTCAGTCCGTTTCGGATGCCTAAGCCAAAACGGTTCAATTACATGCCGCTGTATTACGATGAGCGGAAGGAAAAGTTGAAAAAAATGCAGGAAGCAGCCGAAGCTAAAAAAGACAGTCTGCCCCGCGTGAACCTGAGAAGAGGTTTTTTGACAGGAGAACACGCCCGGCGCAGACATCAACCGGCAAAAGGTTCGTTGATACGCTGGATAGTTATCTTGTTTCTCATGATTATCTTTTTCCGCTATCTTTTTCTGAAAATCGACGAGTTTGTGCTATTGCTTACTCAACAGCCGAGATGACCGACGTTATCAGACTTCTTCCCGATTCAGTAGCCAACCAGATTGCCGCCGGCGAGGTGGTACAGCGGCCGGCATCGGTACTGAAAGAGTTGGTGGAAAATGCCATTGACGCGGGAGCTACACAAATAAAAATCATCCTGAAAGACGCCGGTCGGACACAGATACAGGTCATCGACAACGGTTGCGGCATGTCCGAAACCGATGCACGTTTGTCCTTCGATCGCCATGCCACATCGAAAATACAGGAAGCCAAAGACCTTTTTTCGCTACATACGATGGGATTCAGAGGAGAAGCGCTGGCATCCATCGCCGCCATTGCCGAAGTGCAGCTACGGACAAAACGCATGGGCGACGAACTCGGCACACAAGTAGAAATCACCGCGTCACAAGTGACCAGGCAGGAACCGGTGCAATGCGACAACGGCAGCATCTTTACCGTAAAAAACCTGTTTTTTAACGTACCGGCACGACGGAAATTTCTTAAGTCGGACAGCACGGAACTCTATCATCTGCTCAACGAATTTAAAAGAATCGCACTGGTAAACGAAAATACGGCTTTCACCCTCAAAAACGGCGCCACGGAAATCTATTCGCTGCCGGCCTCGAACTTGAGGCAAAGAATTGCCTATCTGTTCGGAAAACCCATCAACCAGTCGCTGCTACCCGTCGAAACGGATACCATGCTGGTAACAATCGGCGGTTACATCTGCTTACCGGAATTTGCCAAAAAATCCGCAGGCGAGCAGTATTTCTTCGCCAACGGACGGTTCATCAGGCATCCTTATCTGCACAAGGCAGTAATGCAGGCCTATGAAGGACTCATCCCCGCCGGCTATGTCCCGGGCTATTTTATCTACCTGAAAGTGCCGACCGAATCCATCGACATCAATAGGAATCCGACCAAAACTGAAGTGAAGTTCGAAAACGAAAGAGCGATATACCAGTTTCTCAACAGTGCGGTGAAACAGTCGCTGGGCAAACACAATGCCGTACCGACCATCGACTTTGAAGTCGATCCCACGCTGAAAATCCCTGTTTTGCGCCCCGATACGCAGGTGCGTATTCCTCATATCAGTATCAATCCGGATTACAATCCTTTTCATTTGCAGCCACATTCGGATCCTGTTCCCCAACAGTGGGAAAAACTGTATGAAGCTTTTGAAAACGAAGGCAAACAGGAACAACTGTTTGCCGAAGAGAACACAGACGCCCCTTCGGAGGCCGTCAATGCATTTCTGCAACTGAAAGGACGCTATATCCTCACGGCAGTAAAGTCGGGACTGGCCGTCATTGACCAGAAACGGGCGCACGAACGGATCCTCTTCGAACAGTACAGGGCGCAGACAGGCAAAAATATCCCTTGCAGCCAGCAAAGCCTGTTTCCCGAAGAAATAGAACTGTCGCCCGACGAAATGGCGCTGTGGACGGAACTGAAAGACGATTTTGCCGCTTTGGGATTCGATGTCAGACCGGCAAACGACGGCAAGGTATATCTGCACGGCCATCCGTCGGAGATGGGCAACAAAAACCCGGGCATGATGTTGTGCAAACTGCTGGACGAGTTCCGGCAAAGCGAACACAACCTGTTTGAAAGTTATTGCGAACAACTGGCCGCCCTGCTGGCTCAGGAATCGGCCATTACCTACAATACCCGTCTCACTGGGGAAGAAATGAGCAAAATGGTCGAACGGCTGTTCGTCTGCGACACTCCCGCCTATTCCCCCACGGGAAAACCGGTCATGCATGTCTTCACTACGGAAGAAATGCTGCATCTCTTCGAACCATGAAAGGATTCCTCGAAGAAACGGCCGAATACCTGTATCGCAGGTATGGCGAACAATTACACCGTTTTTGTATCGTATTTCCGAATATTCGTGCAGGCCTGTTTTTCAGGAAATACCTGGCGGAACTCGCGCACAGGCCGGTGTGGGCGCCCGCGTTCCGCTCCATCCACCTGCTGATGGAGGAAATTACCGGATGGACAATGGCCGACAGGCTCACAATGGTTTTTGCGCTTTATCGGGCGTTCAGGGAACATGCGCCGGAGAAGGAAAGTTTTGAGGAATTTTATTTCTGGGGCGAAATGCTGCTGGACGATTTCGACGATATCGACAAAAACCTGACCGACGCCAACGACAACCTGATAGACGCCGGAGAACTTTTCCGCAACATCCATGACCTCAAGGAAATTGACATGCTTTTCGATTATCTTTCGGAAGCACAAAAAGAGGTTATCCGCATTTTCTGGCGGGAATTTAATGAAGGAAAAGCCCCGCTCAAGGAACATTTTGCGCTCATCTGGAGTGTATTGCATCCGGTTTATCTCTCGTTTAAGAAACGCTTGCGCGAAAAATCCATCGCCTACGAAGGAATGATGCAGCGGGAGGCAGTCCGGCTGATCGCCGAAGGCAACTGCCAACCTTATGAAAAATACGTTTTCATAGGGTTCAACGTCCTCTCCAAATGTGAAAAGAAATTTCTAAAAACATTGCAAAAAGCCGAAAAAGCATTGTTCTTCTGGGATTCGGACGAATACTACATCCACCGTGAATGGCACGAAGCAGGCGCCTTCCTGAGGGAAAACATCAGAATGTTCCCGCAGGAATGGACTTTCCATACGCAACACCTTACTGCCGGCGACAAAGAAATAACGGCGATATCCGTACCTTCCGAAACGGGACAGACCCAAGTGGCGGCTCAAATCCTGCGCCAGCTTCCGGAAACGGGAAAAACGGACTGGAGCCGCGTAGCCGTAGTGCTTCCCGATGAACACCTGCTCCTGCCGGCGCTCTCTTCCATCCCTCCGGACGAAACAGGGGACAACCCGGCAAAGGATATCAACATCACGATGGGATACCCCTTTGTCTATTCGCCTGCCCACAGTCTGTTCGAAAGGCTGGCTTCCCTACAGATACATGTCGCCGGCGGACGGTTTTACCACCGAGACGTGAATACCCTGCTGCATCATCCGTATGTGCTGGGCATTGCGGCAACCGAAGCGGCAACCGTCGTGCGGCAAATGACCGAACAAAACCGCATCTACATACCGGCGACGGAACTGGACGCCCACCCGCTGTTCCGGAAAATATTCGCCATACGCAAAGGAGCGCGTGAATTAACGCTGTGGATGATGAATATTGCAGCGGAAATCGCCGCCAATATCTTGAAGGACGAAAACCGGAAACCCACCGCCGAGGAACAGTATCAACTGGAATATCTTTACACTTTCTACACCTCGTTACAGCGCATGGACAATATCCTTTCGGAAAAAAGCAACGGCAGGGAACTGCAAGACATGGATACCGGGGTCTTCGTGCGGCTGCTGCGCCAGATATTCTCTTCCGTCAAAATCCCCTTCAGCGGCGAACCGCTCAAGGGACTGCAAATGATGGGAATGCTCGAAACAAGAGCCATCGACTTCGACACCGTTATAGTACTTTCCATGAATGAAGGCATTTTTCCCAGCCGGCACCACACCCCGTCCTTTATCCCGTATCACCTGCGCAAAGGCTTCGGACTCACGCTCTCCGAACAGCACGACGCCGCAAGTGCATACAACTTCTACCGCCTGATACAGCGCGCATCCCGGGTATTTCTCATATACAGTTCAGCTTCCGCCGAAAAAAATCAAGGCGAAATGAGCCGGTTTCTCAGCCAGTTGCGCTACGAACCGGCTTTCAACCTGGTGATGCGCGATTATACCTTCGCCATCCGACCGGACAAGGCAAAGGAAATCGTCGTGGAACGTACCGAACAGGTACGAGAGATACTGCAAAGCTACTGTTCGCAGGAAGAAGGAAAAACAACGCTTTCGCCCAGCGCCCTCAACTGCTATCTCGACTGCCGGATGCAGTTCTACTTCAGGTATATCGAACGGCTGAAACAGAAAGACGAGATAAAGGACGAAATCGATCCTTCCGTCTTCGGGCTGCTCCTCCATCGAATGATGGAAAAATTGTACGGCGGCTTTATCGGAAAAGAAATCCATGAAGACCATCTGCAACAAATACTCCGCGACGGAGAGTGCCTCAACAAAGCCGTGAGGGATGCTTTCGCCGAACTTTTTTTCCATGCGGGAAACATCAGCGACCGCGATATCACCGGGCGAAACATCATCATCAAAGAAGTGCTGCTGAAATATGTACGCCGCATCATCGAAACGGACATCATCGAAACGCCTTTCAAAATCATCGGACTGGAACAGCAGATAGAAACAGGCATTCCGGTTACCGCCGACGGTCAAACCACCACTGTAAACATGGGCGGATATATCGACCGCCTGGAAGAAACACGCAATGCCGCCCTCCGCATCATCGACTATAAAACAGGCAAAGCGAACCGGAATGTTCCCGACATCGCCAAACTGTTCGACCGGAACCAGCCCGACAATCATGCCGCCATGCAGACTTTCGTCTATGCCCTGATGACCGGCCTTAAATACCCTTCCTTTCCAACCGTTACCCCGGCGCTCTATGTCATCAGGGAACTCTTCTCCGAAAACTTCGACCCGGTCATCCGCCTGTCCGGTGACCCCGTTGTCAATTACCACTCAATATCCCGCGATTTCCGGGTAGAACTGAACAGCCTGCTGGCAGAAATGTTCCTCAGCGACGAACCGTTTACCCAAACTGCCGACAAAAAAAAATGCCGGTACTGTCTTTATGCAGGATTCTGTCATAGAGACTGACAACGCATGATAGGAAAAACGCCGCGAAAAATCGTACCAACAATGAATGGTACATTTTCAATTATTCATTATTGCCTCAGCTCTTTGTTTCAGGAAGTTCAGGGCATAGTCGCATTCCTCTTCCCAGGTGGGAAACTTCACTAATCCTACGCTGATATACCGTCCGAGGATCGGCCAGCGGGTGAAATTTTCCGTTTGGGCGTAGCGGAGTTCTTCTCTCAGATTCGCCATCTTTTCTTCCAGCGCCGGCAGCCATTCCGTTTTCATCTGCATCTGGCGTTCCATGAAAAGGTTGACGAAATAAGGATCCTGGAACAGCCGGTCGTAATACGGGCTGTTGCGCCAGTAGAGCCGGTCTATGGGGGAGACGGTCGGGGGCTGCGCCCATCCGCTCTGTCCGATGGCGGCCAGTCCGAGCGACCACTCGAAGTCCCACACCGGATACACCTTCAATTTGCCGGTACGCGATTCGAGCGCAAAGTAGGGATTGGTGTCGATGTTGCCCAGCGTCTCCTGCACGAGATACCAGCGTATGAAATTTTCCACGTCGATATGTTTCCGGTAGCCGGTGGTGGGATCAGTGAAATGAGCCGAGTACAGGTCGTTTTCAAAGTCATTCATCCGTTTGAGGATAAAGAGATAGTTGGCATCGTTTTTGGCAATGTCTTCGGTGTCAGGATATTTGAAGGTGTAGTGATGCCCCCGGTTGGTGGTGAACCACAGGGGTTCCTGGTTCCAGTAGTTGTCGCGCTCGAAGAGGAATCCGTCCTCCTGCACGTTGGCACGGTCGCCCGCCGTTTTCACGTGTTCGCACAGCAGGTAGGTTCCCTGGTAGGCGCCGTTCATAAAAAATTCGACATGCTGTCTGCGGGGCGTCCACGGCAGCCCGGCCAGTTCGGCCAACTCGAAGCCGCAGGAGGTGCGCAGCATCGACTTGTCGCAGTAGTCGGCCAGCAGCACCCAGTCTTTGTCCGCCGGCATACCGAGTATTTTCGCTTTGGCGTCCAGTTTGAACCGGTAGGGTTTCTTTTCGTAGGTCCAGGTGGCGTTGCCGCGTCCTTTCATCTTCATGCGTCCGTTGTAGCCGATAGGATAGTCGGGCGTCCTGCCGACGGCGACCGTCCCCGGCACCCAAGTTTCTTTGTCGGCCACCGGTTGCGCGCCGTCGGTGGTAATGGTGACAATGGGCAGGCCGGTGAAAACTTTTACCGTCACGTGGTACGATTGGGTTGCGCCGTTTTTTCCGGTAAGGACGTAGGTCGCCCTGCGGTCGAAATCGTTCGGGGTGACGCCCGACACCTGCGTAACGCCGTCCACCTTCACCGTTTCGTAGTGTCCCTCAAAGAGAGGAATCAGCGAGGCGGCGCTTTTCAGCGACGGTATGAAAGCGGTGATCTCCCCGCCGTCGATGTCGCAGACGACATCCGCCGGCAGTTGGACGTTGTATGCTTTGCCAAACCGGAACGAGGTCAATCGGACTTCGGTTGACGTATCGGTACCCCAAACCACCGGCAACTCTTCGTCCGGAACGTCCGGAACAACGGGATCTTTTTTCCCGCACGACAGCGTCGCCATGAACAGAACGCACCACAAAACAATCGAGCATTGACAATGGAAATAAGGCAACAACTCGTTGAATTTTTTCACCGTGCAACCGGCCATCGCCACCAAACGACCGGTCTCTTTTTTCCATTCCTGATATTTCATTCTGCAAAGATCGCATTTTTTTACGCAATATGCAAATTTAATTTGCCCCCAGCAGACCTATCCGGATATGGCGCCACCCAGATGGTAAGCGATGTAAACGCCGTCGCGGGACTCGCTTTTGAACTCCACGCCCTGCGGCGTCTTGAACACCACTTTGGCAGGGTCTATATCTCCGGATTTTATATCAATAACGGCTTCCACCACGTCCGTTTTGCCCGGCGGCAACAGCTTCCACGGCACACGGTATATTTGGTGCAGGTACTCGTATTTGTCCCGTATCAGGTACGCCTTTTCATAGTCATCCTGCCAGGTATCGAAAGCGTAAAAACCGCTCCCCTTGCGGAATGTAACGATCGCCTTCTGGTAATCCAACAGTTTCGGGCTGAAACTGTCTGCGGTGAGCGCCGCGCCGCTTTTGCTCACCTGCGTGGCGATGAGCTGTTCGGGGTCGTCCGGATCCTGCTCCACCTTAT
>JAISWE010000093.1 GCA_031271175.1 Bacteroidales bacterium
ACGCGTACTAATAATATCGCTCTTTTCATTTGTTTTTTATTAATTATTATTTAATCCTGCAAATATACGATAACTAATCATACTTGGAAACATATAACATCGCCGTAGTAACAGATAGAAATGGTAAGTATTCCGTTGCTGTTTCCGGTAGCGATGCGGTGCTGGTGTTTTCCTTCGTGGGTTATGCCACGCAGGAAGTGACGGTGGGCGACCGGACGGATATTTCCGTTACGCTGGCCGAAACTGCTACGCAAATAGAAGAAGTGGTGGTGGTTGGCTTTGGTACCCAAAAGAAAGTAAACCTGACGGGCGCCGTCGGAACCGTCTCGGCCAAAGCGCTTGAATCCCGCCCGATACAAAATGCCGTACAGGCGCTGCAAGGCTTATCGCCCGGGCTGAACATTTCGCAAGCCAGCGGGCAATTGAATGCGAGGCCCTCTATCAACGTCCGGGGCGTCACCACCATAGGCGACGGCTCTAACGGAGACCCCTTGATTCTTATTGATGGAATGGAGGGAGACCTGAACAATATCAACCCCCAGGATATTGAAACGATTTCCATCCTGAAAGATGCGTCCTCTTCTTCCATTTATGGCTCGCGCGCGCCCTTCGGCGTGGTGCTCGTAACCACCAAAAAAGGAAAACAGGGAAAAGCCGTGGTCAATTACAATAACAGTTTACGCTACACCACACAGGTGATTATACCGAAAATGGCCGATTCCTATTCCTTTGCCTTATATTACAACGATGGACGCATCAACAATCGGGAGCAACCCTATTTTACCGCCGAACGCATCCAGCGCATCTTGGATTACCAGCGGGGAATTGTCAAGGAACCCATGCCCACTTATGATGGTATCCATTGGGCTGACGGTTACAATTTTGGCAACGACAATGTGGACTATTATAAGGTCATGTTCAACCAGTGGTCGCCTTCCCATGAACATAATGCTTCCATCAGCGGCGGCACGGAAACGCTGAACTATTACGTCTCCGGTAATTATCTGGGCAAGGAAGGCTTTCTGGCGATCGGGGGCGACGACTACGACCGCTATACGCTTACCGGAAAAATTACCGGAAAAATCAATCAATGGTTAGATGTTAATTATACCTCCCGCTTTATTAAAGAAGGCTACGAGCAGCCCTATTACCTGCACAACAATCCGTACGACGGCTTTTATTTCAATTTGGCTCGAATCGGATGGCCTGTTATATCCGTGTACGACGCCAACGGCTATATGTCAGCCTCATCCTCGCCCAGTCCTCCGTTGGACATGCGGGACGGTGGACGTAGCGCTACGAACACCCAACAACTTTACCAGCAACTTCAGGTGGTGATATCGCCCTTGGCCGGATGGAAAATTTTCGGCGACGCCAACTTCCGTTTTACCAACACCTATGGGCACGCGCATCGACTCCAGACTTTCACACACAATATACTGGGAGAGCCCATCATTAACAATACGGCCTCCAGTGTGGAAGAGAGCAGCGACAGGGGCAAGTATAGCAATTTTAACCTTTGGTCGGAGTATGAAAAAATGTTCGGCGATCATGCCTTGAAAGCAACGGTCGGCTTTCAATCCGAATCCAACCGCAACGACCTTTTCAGTTCAGCCAGAGAAGGCATCATCCTGTCCACGCATACCACGCTCGATAACACCACCGGTACCTCTTACGACGGCGCTACGGTGGCGCCCGCCGTATCCGGGTATGCCTACGACTGGGCAGTGGCCGGTTTTTTCGGACGCTTGAACTATAATTACAAAGAACGTTACCTGTTGGAAGCCAATTTGCGTTACGACGGTTCGTCGCGTTTCTTGCGCGGCGAACGATGGAATGTATTGCCTTCCGTATCGGCCGGTTGGAACATCGCCAACGAAACGTTCTGGAAACCGCTCGCCAGCCTCGTCAATACGCTGAAATTCAGGGGATCATACGGATCGCTCGGCAATCAAAACACGAGCGGTTATTATCCCATGTATCTCCAGATGCCACTGGGTACCGCCAATGGCGAGTGGTTGCAAAACGGAACGAAGCCCAATACAGCTGCCGTTCCCGGAATGATCAGTTCCTCCTTGACCTGGGAGAAAATTACCGGTCAAAATATAGGCGTGGACATCGGCGCTTTTAACAACCGTTTGACGTCGTCGTTCGACCTTTTCCGGCGGCGCACGTCGGCGATGGTAGGCCCTGCTCCGCAACTGCCCGCCACACTGGGAACCGCTGTGCCGCGCACGAATAATACGGAACTGGAATCGACCGGCTTCGAATGGGAAATCCAGTGGAGCGATCACATCAAAACCAGCGGATTGAACTACAGCGTCCGGTTCGTCTTGTCCGATTCGCAAGCGGAGGTACTGAGCTATCCCAACGAAACCGGATCATTATGGGGTACCTATCGCGCAGGGCAAAAAATCGGGGAAATTTGGGGGTTTGAAACGGTTGGTATCGCCAAAACCCAGGAAGAAATGGATGATCACTTGGCGTCCATGCCGAACGGCGGACAATCGATAGTCGGCAGCGACTGGGCAGCCGGCGACATCATGTATGCCGATTTGAACGACGACGGCAAAATAGACGGTGGCGCCGGTACAATAACCGACCATGGCGACTTTAAGATCATCGGAAACAGCCAGGCGCGCTTCCCCTTCGGGCTGGACATCAACGCCGACTGGAAGGGGTTTGACTTCAGGATCTTTTTCCAAGGCGTAATGAAACGCGATTACTTTCCCTATGGATTTTATTTCTGGGGAATCACCAGCGCTTTTTGGCAAAGCACCATGCTGGAAGGGCATGAGGATTATTTCCGCGACGACCCGAATCACCCCTTGGGCTTGAACACGGATGCCTATTATCCCCGCCCCATGTTCGGAACGGATAAAAACCATAACACGCAAACGCGTTATCTGCAGAACGCCTCTTATATCCGGCTGAAAAACCTGCAATTGGGATATACGCTTCCGCTTTCGCTCACCCGGAAATTTGCCGTACAACGCTTGCGGGTGTTCGTATCCGGCGAAAACCTCTGGACTGCCACCCGCCTGTTTAAAATGTTCGATCCCGAAACCATTGACGGCGGTTGGGGCGGTAACTCCTATCCTTTATCCAAAACGCTTTCCTTCGGTTTGAGTATTAATTTTTAATTCACCCCTGTAAAAAAAAAGTCATGAAAAGAATCATTTTTTATATCCCAATAGCGCTGGTATCTCTGTTGATGAGCGCTTGCGACGATTTCCTCGACCGCGAACCCCTGTCGAGCATCGCGCCGGAACAGTATTTGAACGATGAAGCGCAGCTTGTCGCCTACCTGAACGGGCTGTATCCCGCCGTACTGCTGTCGCATACCTCTAATACCGACGGAAACTGGTACGGCACTTTCGCCATGGATGCGCATACCGATAATATGGCTGCTTTGGGCTACAGCGGTGCATTTGCTCCCGGATACTTCCGGGTAGGAGAGTCCGGCGGAAGCTGGGATTTCGCTACCATACGCAGTTGCAATTATTTCCTGGACAAGACGCTTCCGGACTGGAAGGCCGGGAAAATCACCGGAGGTTCCGAAAACATCCAACACTATATCGGGGAAGTCTATTTCCTGCGTGCGGAAACGTACTTTTCCAAACTGAAAGACCTGGGCGATTTCCCTATCATCCGCCACACGCTTCCCGACGAGATGCAAGCCTTGACGGAAGCCAGTAAACGCGCGCCGCACAATGAGGTAGCCCGCTTTATCATCGCCGACCTCGATTCGGCCATCGTGTTAATGAAAGATGTGGCGCCGGGCAATATGAAAACACGCCTGAATAAGCACTGCGCTTACCTCCTCAAATCGCGGGTCGCGCTGTATGAAGGAACCTGGCTGAAATATTTCAAAGGAACCGCTTTCGTGCCCAATGGCCCCGGATGGCCTGGAAAAGCCAAAGATTACAACGCCAATTACAATTATCCCTCCGGAGACATCGACAGCGAAATCAATTTCTTCCTCGAAACAGCCATGAGCGCGGCGAAAGTCGTGGCCGACCAGGTTGTGCTGACGCCGAATACGAAACTGCTCCGGCAGGCGGAAAGTGAACCTAAAAATCCGTATTTCGATATGTTCGGCGATGTGGATATGTCGGGATACAGCGAAGTGCTGCTTTGGCGGCAATACAGCAAAAGCATGGGCGTTACGCACGGCGTACCGATTGCCGTTTCACAGGGAGGACAAGGCCGTGGCATCACCAGGGGACTGGTGGACGCTTTCCTGATGGAGAACGGCTTGCCCATTTATGCGTCTAATTCTTCCTATGCCGGCGACGATTATATTGCCGACGTCCGGAAAAACCGCGACAACCGCCTCTTCCTTTTCCTGAAAGAACCTGGGCAAAAAAATTACTTTTTTATGTCGGATCAGTCTGGGTCTAGTTATATGATGCCAGACGAACCTGACCCGAAGATTAAGGAAAACGATTACAATACCGGATATGCCTTCCGTAAGGGTGGTAATTTCGACGGCGCTCAGGGATCCACCAACTACGGATGTTATACCGGTTCGCTTATTTACCGCGCTGCCGAAGCTTACCTGAACTACATGGAAGCCTGCTACGAGCGCTCCGGCTCCTTAGACGCTACCGCACAGAATTATTGGGTGCAAATCAGGGACCGGGCAGGCGTGAATAGCGATTTTCAGCGAACAATCAATAATACCGACGTCAGCCGGGAAGCCCTCAACGATTGGGGCGCCTATTCTGCCGGGAATCCGGTAGATGCGACGCTCTACAATATCCGGCGCGAACGGCGCTGCGAATTGGTGGGGGAAGGAATGTTGCGGATAATGGACCTCAAGCGGTGGCGGGCATTGGATCAAATGATCGAAACGCCTTACCATATAGAAGGCTTCAAATTGTGGGGGCCGATGGCGGGCTGGTACACCGGATTGACTTACGGCGCAGACAATCCCAGTTCTTTGGTGTCGGATCCCGCACTCAGCGACTACCTCCGTCCGTATGAAAAATTCTCTAGTCACCTCATGTACGAAGGTTATCGCTGGCATTTGGCGCACTACCTGTCGCCTGTGGCCTACCAACACTTTTTAATTACTTCCGGCAGCGGGGGGAATGTGGAAAATTCCCCGATTTACCAGAATCCCGGCTGGCCGGTAACGGCTAACGGTCTCCCTGAGGGCGTGACAGTGGAATAAATCAGTAATCAATCAATAAAAACACATTCGACGATGAACAGATACAAATTTTTGATGATAGGCGCCCTGCTGTTGCTGGGCATACTAAGCCATTCCTGCAGCAAAGACGAGTCCGAACCGCCGGTGATCGTCCTGGAATATCCTCCGTTTAATGAGAGTATCAACCTGAACGAGAGCGAGGGCCTGCTATTCAAATGGGTGAATGTAGAAGGCGTTACTTCTTACAACCTGGTATTCAGTCTGTCAACCTACGCAGGCGGCGACCGGCAAGTGATTCCGGCAACGACCAATCCGTTGATGGTGTCTGCCGAATTGTTAAAAGAAAAAGCGATAGCGCTGGGATGCGAGGCAAGTAAAGTTACTACCGTCTATTGGACGGTAGTGCCGGTTGAAGGTAAGGCGACTACACAGGTGCGTTCCATTCAAGTTACTTATTATTAAGCTATAAAAATGCAAATGATGATGTATTATCGATTTTTTATCACTTTCTGTTTGCTTTGTAGTGCAAGTTTTTTGTATTCCTGTAAAGAAAAGGACACCGAAAAACAGGACGCCACGATTAGCTTGCTGAGTCCGTCGTTTAATGAAACTTTCGATTTAACGCTCACCGAGCAAGTGCGTTTCTCCTGGGCTTCGGATGCGAATACCGGATATATCCTGTTGCTGGACAAAGCTTCGGAGTTATCCGATCCGCACGCCATTCCCGTATCGTCCAAATCGGTGGAAGTGCCGGCCTCCGACTTGGACGACCTGCTTGCGGCGTGGGGCATTGGCTTAGGCAAATCTTCGTTTGTCTATTGGGCGGTTGTCGCCGCGGATGCGGAACAAAGCAAGCCGAAAAACGTCAATATGATTAAACTCATCCGGAAAAGCGATGAAAAAGAAACGCCGTGGGTCACAGGCAATGAAACAATTCCCGTGCTGGCATGGCTTTCCATTCCTACCTTAGATACTTGGATGCCGGGCGGCGCGCCCTGGAGCGACGAGGCGATACAAACCCACTACCAAACCCTTAAGGAAGCGGGATTTACCTACAGCTTGTCGCACATAACAGACGACGACCATTTGGAAAAAGCGCTGAACGCCGGACAGGCGACCGGCGTCAAGATCATTGCCAATTATTTCAACTGGACGCCTCCCTACGAAGTTTCCTCCGATGCCGTGATTACGGCAAGTGTAAACCGTTTCAAAAATCATCCGGCGCTGGGTGGCTATTACCTGAGGGACGAACCACCTCTCAGCATTTTTTCCATGCTGGGAAACAAAGTAAGGCTCATCGAAAGCATAGACCCTGATCCGGAACATTTTTGTTATATTAATGTAAACGGATCGCTCGTGGCCGACCCAAGTTTTCACGGCGCAAGCGGAGATTACCTGCAAAATTACCTGACGCCTTTTGTAAATGCGGTAAACCCGAAATTCATGGCGTTCAATACCTATCCCATCAGCGTGGAAAGCCTTGATCCGGAAAACAAACACGCAGGATACCGTCTCTTGAGTAAAGAGTGGTATGGCGTGCTTGAAATGTTTCTGCAAAAATCCAAACAGTCGGAGTTGCCGTTTTGGACTTTTGCCGTGTCCTGCGGGCATTACAGCTTTCCGGCGCCTATTATCAGCGACCTTAGAATGGAAATTTATACTTCGCTGGCCTACGGCTCGCAAGGGATTCAGTACTTTACCTACTGGTCGGCCGGATCCGCATTTTATGCGATGGTATATTCGTGGGGCGATAAAACAACGGTTTACAATGTGGTAAAAGACATGAATGAGGAAATGCAAAATTATGCCGCGGTGTTCCTTGGCGCTTCCGTGCTTTGGGTAAAACATACGGGTGAAGAAAATTTTGTGCCGGGCTGGACAGCGATGCTGGCACCCGGACAGCTTCCGGCGCAAATCAAAACGCTGGAAACAGGCGCCGCCGGAACGGTGGTTTCCCTTCTGGAAAAAGGCAACCAGATGTTTTTGGTCATCGTGAGCCGCGACGCCAACGAGTCCCAGGAAATCCAAATCGAAACGACTTCTTCCGTGCGGGAAATTACCAAACGGAAAACCTTACGCACCGTTACCGGCCTGAAAACCGAAACGCTC
>JAISWE010000097.1 GCA_031271175.1 Bacteroidales bacterium
TCCAAAAGCGCTTCCTTGACATCTTCAAACTTGGTTTTCCGGATAATTGCTTCTATCTTTTTCATATTATTGAATTTATAAGATTAAAAACTGATTCCGAAAACCAGGAAAACATCCTCCTTTGCGGGGTTGAATCCTATCTGTCCGAATACCGGCAGGGAGAACTTGTCGGTGATGGCGATTTCCTTCGAGGCCGTCAGCGCAATGTTGGTGACGGCGAGTCCGTCTGTAGCATACGGATAGCCGCCCGTATAAAGTCCCGTTTTGTTCCATGGGCTGAGTCCCAGCGCGGCAGTGAGGCTTACATCGCCGATAGAGAAATCGTAACCCAGCTCGAAATAGGTGGTAAAAGAGCGCTTTAGCTCGCCGTTATCGTCCACATATTTGTCCTGAGCGCCTGCCAGCATGGTGTTCAGCGAGAGGCTCAAGCCGAACTCAAACGAATAGCCGAGGTTCAGTTCCAGCAGATGCGAGTTGGCGTCTTCTTTGAAAAGCTGGAAATAGTCGAATCCGGTTGATTCGACAGCATCAGGGGTGCCGTCTCCGTCCGTATCTATTTCCTCAAAAGAACCTTCGCCGTTCCACCAGTAATCGGTCAGTCCGATGCTAAGCCCGCCCACGCTGTAACCCAGCGAGAGGTCAACTTCTTTCAGTCCCAGCGAGGCAATGTCGGTGCTTCCCCAGAATCCGATACTGAATCCTCCCGCCGTTAATCCGACAGAGGGTTGGAAACTTGCGCCCGCTCCAACAGAGCCGCGCCATACATACGAGCTGACCAGATCAGCCCCAACAGAAAACTCGGTTTGCGCCTTGCTCGTGGCAGGCATCAGCAGTGTTGCCACTGCAATCATAACGAATACTTTTTTCATGATAAAAAAATTTAAAATGTTTGAAAATTAATTATTTAAGTTTAAAATTTACTGAATTAAGACATAAAATCGTCTTTATTGATTGTCCATGCGGACAATGCGGTCATTAAAAATTGTTGCGGGACGAACTTTTCCTGTCCTTGGAAAAATTCCTTTTTGTGTCCGGCACACCGTTGAGAGGTCAATCCTTTCGTCTATCGGGCGTTTCCTCTGTGATTGATTGTGCTTATCCCCCGAAGGGGTTCTGGCGACGATGTGATTTTTTCGTTTTCATGACATTCGATTTTTATTTTCCATTTATTTATTGAATAATGGTGCAAAGGAAATCAATATTTTTGTAAAAAGATCAATTTACAGATAAAAAATAACTAAAAAATCACATTTGGTTAATATTATTAACCAAATATGATTTTTTAACGATAATTCATAAATTTCCGGATGGAATAAACGGATATAAGTGTTAAATTATAAAATCGTCATGTTGTCCGTCGGAGAATTTGTGTTATTCTTCGGAAATGTACAGTGTGGTTATTCTCTGATCCTGTTTTTTTGCGCCTGTTCTGCGTCAAGTTGCGCCCGCGATTTGCTCTTGGTGACCACATACACGCCTGCGAACACCAATGCTGCCGCGCAACATTTCACCCACGAAAAGGTGTCCTGCATGGCAATGACGGCGACCATCGAAGCCACCATGGGCTGAACGTAATTGTACATGCTCATGGTAGTGGGACGCAATCGCTTCAACCCCATAGGAATCAGCAAGTACGGGATAAAAGTGCCGAACGTCAGCGCATAGGCTATTTGCAGCCAAAGAGTGGTGTCAAATGCCAGCCATGCGCAATCTTTCAGTCCGGTCACGCCGAAAGGAAACAGGAGTACGGTGGAGAACAGGAACGTCCATTTCATCACAGTGACAGAGGAATAGCGCTGTACCAGTCGTTTGGAACTGACCAGATAAATGGCATAGGAAAAACAACTGAACAGGCAGAGCAGGTCGCCCTGTACGCTGTTGCCGGACACTCCGGCATTGGAGCCGGACAGAATCAACAGTAATGCGCCTGCCGCTCCAATCAGCACACCCGTCACTTTGGTCGGCGTGACGGGTTCGCGAAGTACGACGGCGGCAATGAGCATCACCAATACAGGCACCGCCGTGGCAATGATGGATGCGTCGATGGGCGAAGTGAGTGTTAGCCCGACAATGAACGATACCTGATTGAATACTAGCCCGAACAGCGCGCACCAAAGCAACAAACCGAAATCAACCCTTTTGATGATCGGCTCTTTGGGCAGAAACAGCGAAAACATCCAAAAGCACGCGCAGGAAAAGGAAACCCGCAGAAACGACCATCCCAGCGGAGATATTGCCGTGCTCAGAATGGCTTTGGATATGGGGATATTCAACCCGAAAAAGATATTGGTGGCGAGGACAATCAGGTGTCCTTTCGTTTTTTCACTCACGTAAAAAAGATTTTTTGACGCCGCAATGTTAGCAATTATTCCCAACATATAAAAACCGTTAAAAATTAATGATTCTTGTTTTGACGAGTTATGCCGCATAAAACACAATGGACGGGATTTAGAAAAGAAATCGGCATGCAGGTTCATGCCGCCACCTTGCAGCTTTGAAAGACTTCGAGGCCGTGCAGGTTACGGTTGCCGTAGCGCTTCATCTGCTTTTTCGACAGCGACACGGTCTCCATGATTTCTTTGATCAGCTCGTCGCACGCTGCGGTAGCCTGTACCATTCCTGCTCCGTTCTCTTGTTCACTATGGCGGTCATGCCTGCCGAGTGCGGAAGCCATGATGCTGTTTTATTATTTCCGTTTCGCAAATGTAACACATTCTCATGCGGGGCGTGTCGTTTTTTATCTTTCAGTCTATCATAAGCTTTTCAAAAGTTACCCACAAGTTACTTACACGACCATACGGACTTATTCCAAATTACAGATTCTATTAAATCCTAACTCCGTCATATTTACCCCGTATATGATTGTAATAGTTTAAATATTAATATTTTATAGAAAATAGCTACCTAACTTTTGCGGGATTAGTGTTTAAAATCAAATGGAGTTTTCATTGATTCAAAACAGGATATACGAAATATGGGGTCGCAAAATAATGCTCGACTTCGACCTCGCCGAAATATATCAGGCGGAAACACGCATATTGAATCAATCCGTAAAACGTAATATTGAACGTTTTCCCGCCCGATTTTATGTTTCAACTGACAAAACCGGAATGGCAAACATGTCATCACATGTAAAATGTCCGAAATCTGCTATCCTTCTTGCCTTTACGGGACATGGGGTAGTCCTGTTGTCAAGCGTACTTCGAAGTGAAATTGCCATGTGGGTATTTCGGATTTATTTCTTCCTTCTTCGCAGCCTCATCCATGCGACAAGCGCCGCCAGGATGCTGAGCAGCACACCGACTGTGAGCGGCAGATGACGGGTGGACAGGGTCTCCGGATGGCGGTTGTCCGAAAGGGTTTCCCCTTTCAGCAATACCGTGTTTCCTTGAGTGCCGTGCGGTTGTCGTATGTTATATAACGTTTTGTTATAAGTCGCCGCATCCTCACTGTTGAGTTGTGCGGCAACGTACCGTTGCATTTTTTCGTTGTTGCATACAAATTCGGTGCAGGCGGCTCCGTTTTTTTGCGTGTTCAGCGCATGTACGGCAGCAGTGGTTTTGAGTTGTTCCTCGTCGGCTTTCCAGTAACCTCGCCGGGCGCTTTCGAGCATCACTGCCGTCATTGCCTGATATGCAGCCGGATTGATACGGTCAAAATAGGCCTGTATGCCCAGTTTCTGTTCGTCCAGCACATACATTCTGTACAGTTCGTGGAACAGTTCACTGTCCATATCCGACGGGCGCATGACGTGCCACCCGAAAATATTCCGGAATATCTCGCCGAACATCTCGGCGGTGGTGGCTTCTCCTTTCAATCGTTCCCGCACGAATACGGGGTTCAGGATGGTAGCGCGGGCTTCTACCGCCACTGCCTCTTTCAGGCTTTGGATGCGTTTGTTGTTGCGGTTGCGGTAGTCTGCCATCAGTGCGTCAGGCTCTTTGCCGGTCAGGTGTTTCACGGCGAGGGACAGTCCGCCTGTAAATTCGTAAACATGGTCAAGCGATAGCGGTCCCCACGTATTGCTTTGGCGCGGTTGTACCACCATATCCGTTTCCGCGAGGGCGGAGGCAAACAGTCCCTTTTGCACTTCGCCCCAATGCTCGTCGTCGCCGTATGCGGCGCCCATGTTGTTCAGGTATCCGTCGGCAATTTCCTTTTCGTTGTCCCACGCGCCGCTATTTTCCGTGTACGACAGTATGCCTGTGCTGTAGCCGCTGTTGACGGGGCCGAATATCCGCATCACTGACATTTCGCGGGCTTTTTTGGGTGAAACGCCTTCGTTCATCAACATTTTCTCCTGCAAAGACGTACCGGATGACACGTAATTGCGGTACATTTCGTCCTCACCGGCGGCGGATGCCAGACTTACCGCTTCGGTGAGCAACTTGAGGCATGATCCGGCAATGTCCCTCAACTGCCCGGATACCTGCACCGCGACGTTAATACGCGGGCGTCCCAGCTCAGCCGAAGGAATCAGTTTAAGATCCACCACACGGTTCATGTTGTCGCGCACCGGCTCCACGCCAAGCATCCAGAACACCTGCGCCAAAGTAGCGCCTTCGGTGGAAATAAATTCCCCCGCCCAAAAGGTGTAACTCACCTTGCGCGGATATTCCCCGTGTTTTGTGCGATACTGTTCCAGCGTAGCGGTTGCCAGCCGTTTCCCTTCCTCCCACGAACGGACGCTCGGCATCATTTCGGCATTAACGCTGAACATGTTCCGTCCCGTTGGCAATACGTTGGGATTCAGGACGGGGTCGCCTCCCGGCGCAGGCGATACCGCCCCGCCATTCAACGCACGTACCATCGCCGACAGTTCCTCTTGCGGAGAAGCCAGCAACAGTTCCCTGTAGCGCATCGCATCGTGCAAATCGGGCGCTAAACGATTTGTGTCTTTCGGAAGTGCTCGGAGCAAGTCATGGATGCGTTTTTTGGCGGCAGGCAGGTAATGGTGCGTGACGAAATTGAAATCCTGCAAGGCTTCAACGCTTATCTTTCCTTCGTCTCTGTCCCGTTTTGCCGTGGCATACGCCAGCGGGTCGGCGCTGACGGCAAGGACTGTCGTCGAAAGGTCGCGTGGCGCATAGGGTTCGCCGAGATGGTAGTATGCGCCGAGTATTTTTTCGTTGGCTATTTCTTCCGCAAACAGGTCTAAACGTTCAAGTTCACCGGAAGTATAAGGCGTTCCGGCGACGGAGTCCAATCCGAGGTCACGGTGCAGCCCCAGCCGCATGGCTTCCTGCTTGATGCGCAGCCCAAGCGTCCTGTTCGCTGTTTGCCCGTCCAGCGCCCGGTGGATGTCGTCTAATAGCGCGGCATATTGCTGCCTCATGCCGCTTTCCACGTATGGCGGCGTGAGATGGGATACCAATACGGCATGTGTGCGGCGTTTGGCGATGATACCTTCCCCGACGTTGCCCGTGGTGTAGAAATAAAAATGAGGGAGGTCGCCCGTCAGCACGTCCGCCCAGTCATTTTGAGAGAGCGCGACATTCTTCCCGGGCGTAAATTCCAGGTTTCCATGCGTGCCGAAATGGATCAGCGCGTCGGCGCAAAAGCCTTTTCGGGCATACAGATAAGGCGCCAGATAGCTGTGGGGAGGCGCCACGGTCATGCCGTGTACAAGTTTAAATTCGTCGTCGCCGATAGCGGGTCTTGGTTGCGGAAAAAGCAGGACGTTCCCGAAACGGACGCAGGCAATCGCTATCTGCTTTTCTCCCTTTTTGTCTTCCGCGGTCAGGAGTTCTCCGGGCGCTTTGCCGTAGCGGGCTTCGACTTCCGCATATTTGCTTTCGGCAAGCGTTTCGTGCGTCCATTTTTCATACTGTGTAGCGCTCACCCACACGGGATTCGCTTCAGCCAGATACCGTTCCTGAGCGCCTTTAGCATAAGCGCCGAGCACAATGCCGTCGCGATGAATGAGGCGTGCAAACTCCTGATCGGACGCAGGCAGTCCTGCGAGGTCGTATCCCTCGTCCTGCAAACGTTTCAGGAAATTGTAGAGGGAGGGAATCACTTCCATGCCACTTGCCAGCAACGCATCCTTGCCCGGCGATTTGAAGTAACACACGGCAACCCGCTTGTCACGGTTGGGTTTATCCCTCAATGCCAGATATTTGCTTACATGTCCGACAAAATTGTTGATGCGCTCCTCTTCGGGAACGTACAGGTAATAGCCGTTTTCATGAAAGTTTTGTGTCGCGATGAGCAAGGGCGCAATAGCCCCGTCAATTTCGGGCACCACGATGCGGGTGGTGAGCGATGGCCCGGTAACGGGTTTGACAGGGTCAAGCCATTCGTCGCGCGACTGCTGCATGAGCGGGTATGGCGCAAAGACAGGTATGTTTTCCCGATGCAGCCAATGGATGAGCGAATCGTTGCCCAAACGGCTTACCGGCAGGTAAACCACCGCATCGGGATGCAGGGCACGGAGCATGGCAGCCCGCCTGTTCACGCTTGAGATGGGATACACGTTGAACCCGGCCCGCGTCAGCCGTGCAATAAGGGTATCCACATGCGCCCTGTTGCCTTCCATAGGAAAAGAAACTCCGGAAATCAGCGCCAGATGGCGTCCGCCGTCACGGTACAAGCCTTTTTCCCTCAGATAAGCGGTAAGCGCCTCGCCGGTATCGAAATATTTCCCGTATTCCCGATGATAGAACATGTCTTTCGGAATGAGCACAGGCGCGTCATAATCCGCCGCACCGCCGGTATTTGCCGCCTGGCACAGGTATCGCAGGGCGTTCCGGTAATTTTGCCGACCGGCGTTGTTGAAATATTGCTGCAACACGTCATGCTGCTCTTCGGAGATGTTCCGGTTGACGACAAAATCGGCGCGGGTGAGTACAACAGTGAAAAATACGGTTCCTTTTCCGGCCGCACGCTCCACGTCAGCCGTTTGTTCCTCCGTGAGGTAAAGGCCTCGAGAAAAGAAGACTACGGCATCGTATGCGTCAAATGAACGCGCTTCTTCCATTGACAGGCAGACAACCTTGATGCGGCGACTGTCATTGTTCAGGATAATGTCCGCCGCCGTAGTCTGAAAAGC
>JAISWE010000176.1 GCA_031271175.1 Bacteroidales bacterium
ACCGGCACAGGAAACGTCGGGAAGGCGTTTTATTTATACCGGAATTTGATTCTGGCCTTGGTAAGGTCGTAAGGCGACATTTCAAGTTTCACCTTGTCTCCCGGCAGAATTTTGATGTAATTCATCCGCATTTTACCGGAAATATGGGCGGTAACAATATGGCCGTTCTCCAATTCTACCCGGAACATGGCATTGGACAAGGCTTCCAAAATTGTACCGTCTTGTTCTATGGAAAGTTGTTTCACTTGACACTAATTATGTAATTTCAATCTATCTTCAATAAAGGAAAAGGTGGAGAGCACATCGGCCGTCTGTTCGCCTACGGCTACCGTCAATTCAAAGTGCGCCGAGGGTTCGTTGTCTTTGGTGCGGATCGTCCATCCATCTTTTTCTTCAATCACTTCTTTTCTGCCTTTGTTGATCATTGGCTCGATGCAGATCACCATGTTTTTACGTAGTTGCATGCCCGATCCTCTCCGTCCGTAATTGGGTACGTCCGGTTTTTCGTGCATGTGGATTCCGATTCCATGCCCTACCAGTTCGCGTACCACCGAATATCCGTAGCTTTCGGCGTGCTGCTGAATAGTCCATGAAAGATCGCCGATTCTGTTCTTTTGGGTGGCCATCTCAATTCCTTTGAACAGACATTCTCTGGTAACGCGCAACAGGCAACGGGTCGATTCGCTCACATTGCCTACTTCAAAAGTATAAGCGCTGTCGCCATAGTATCTGTTGAGGAGAACGCCGCAGTCCACCGATATGATATCGCCGTCTTTCAATACCGTGTCGCGGGAAGGGATGCCATGTACGATCTGGCTGTTGACGGAAGTACACAAGGTATTGGGATAGCCATGGTAGCCTTTGAATCCCGGCTGGGCGCCATGGTCGCGGATAAATTCTTCTGCCCGTGCATCCAGCTCGCAGGTAGTAACGCCGGGACGCACCATGCTTCCTACTTCGGCAAGCGTTTGAGATACCAAAAGGGCGCTTGCCCTGAGTAATTCTATTTCCGAATCGGTTTTTTCGAGCATCAAAGAACTAATTTCCGGAACGGCCTTTGATCCGTCCGCTTTTCATCAATCCATCATAATGCCGCATCAACAGGTGGCTTTCGACCTGTTGCAGCGTATCCAGTACTACGCCTACCATGATCAGCAGGGTGGTGCCGCCGAAAAACTGTGAAAACTGGTCGCCGATTTTCAACAGCATGGCAAAAGTAGGCAGTATCGCCACGAATGCGAGGAAGAGTGAACCGGGCAGAGTAATTCTCGACATGATGGAATCCAGATATTCGATGGTTTTTTTCCCGGGTTTCACACCGGCGATAAATCCTCCGTTGCGTTTCATATCTTCTGCCATCTGTGTGGGGTTGATCGTGACTGCCGTGTAGAAATAGGTGAAGATGATGATCAGGAGGGCAAAAATCAGGTTGTACCAGAATCCCAAATGGTTGGTCATGGCCATCAAGAATCCTCCCAAGTCGCCGTCGGTGGTAAATCCGGCAATGGTGATCGGGATAAACATCAACGCCTGTGCAAAGATGATCGGCATGACGCCTGCTGCATTCACTTTTAGGGGGATATACTGTCTGACGCCGCCGTATTGCTTGTTGCCGACAATCCGTTTGGCGTACTGTACTGGTATTTTGCGCGTTCCCTGTACCAGCAGGATCGAGATTGCAATGACGAGCAGCCATATAACGATTTCCACCAGCAACACGACCAGTCCGCCTCCGGTATTTTCGAGCCGTCGGCCAAATTCCTGAACCAGCGACATCGGCAGGCGTGCGATGATTCCCACCATGATGATCAGGGAAATGCCGTTTCCGATTCCCTTGTCGGTGATTCGTTCGCCCAGCCACATCACAAACATGGTTCCGCTGGTGAGGATACAGGTGTGGAATACTTTATCCCACCATCCATAGTTATCGCCCAGCAGGAAAGCTCCTTCCGGAATTTGTGTCTGTAGGTTGAGCAGATAGGTAGGCGCCTGCAATATCAGTATCAGAATGGTGAGGAAGCGGGTAATTTGATTGATTTTACGCCGTCCGCTTTCTCCTTCGCGCTGCATTTTCTGGAAGTAGGGAAGGGCAATCCCCAGTAGTTGCACCACAATAGAGGCTGAGATGTAAGGCATGATGCCCAGCGCTACAATGGAAGCATTGGAAAATGCGCCGCCGGAAAACATGTCCAGCAGGCTTAGTATTCCTCCTGCGGTCTGGTCTTGCAAGCCTTTCAACAGGTTGGGATCTATGCCCGGCATGGTGACAAATGTACAAAGCCTGTACACCAGGAGTATTCCCAGGGTGTACAGAATCCTTGTGCGCAATTCCTCTATTTTCCAGATGTTTTTTAATGTTTGAATAAAAGACTTCATTTGACTGCTCTTGGTTTTCGATGATTCGACGATGCTTGGAAAGCGTTAAAATTATTGTTCGACGGTAGCGGTTCCTTCCAGCGCTTCAATCGCCGACTTTGCCGATGCCGAAAAGGCGTGCGCCTTCACTTCCAGTTTTTTGGTCAGCACTCCCTGTCCCAGTATTTTCACCGGAGTGTTTTTGGGCGCCAGACCGGCTTTTACCAGCGTTTGCACATCAATAGCCGACTGGCCGCTTTTTTCGGCAAAATCTTCTAATGTGCTCAGGTTGACAGCCTTGTATTCCTTACGGAAGGGATTTTTAAATCCGAATTTGGGTAAACGGCGTTGCAACGGCATCTGACCGCCTTCAAAACCTATTTTTCTGGAATATCCGGAAATGGCTTTTTGCCCTTTGTGTCCTTTGGTGGAGGTGCCGCCTTTTCCGCTTCCCTGTCCGCGTCCGAAACGTTTTCCTTTCGATTGTACCGATCCTTTGGCCGGTTTGAGATTACTTAAGTCCATGTCTAATACTTTTTGTTTTTGTTTAAGTGATTATGCCTCAATATCGACCAGATGGTTCACTTTTTTCACCATTCCCCTGATTTGCGGAGTATCTTCGTGAACAACGCTAGAATCGACTTTTCCAAGCCCCAAGGCTCTTACTGTTGCCACTTGGCGCTTGCTTGCATGGATGACGCTTTTTTTCAGCGTGATGTTTATTTTTGCCATTAGGAATGAATTTTTAACCGTTAAATACTCTGTCAAGGGATATGCCGCGCTGCTGTGCAACGGTTCTTGCATCGCGCAACTGGGTTAAGGCTTCGAAGGTCGCTTTCACCAGATTGTGGGGATTCGACGAGCCTTTCGACTTGGCCAACACGTCGTGTACGCCTACTGTTTCGAGTACCGCACGCATAGCTCCTCCTGCCTTTACGCCCGTACCGGGCGATGCGGGACGCATATAAACGGTAGCTCCCCCGTAATGCGCTATTTGTTCGTGTGGTAGCGTCTTGTTGAGAATCGGCACTTTGATGAGATTTTTCTTGGCGTCTTCTATGCCTTTGGCGATGGCGGAGGTAACTTCGTTGGATTTACCCAGGCCGTAGCCTACGATTCCATTTTCGTTGCCCACCACTACGATGGCTGAAAAACTGAAGGTACGCCCTCCTTTGGTGACTTTCGTCACGCGCTGAATATTGACCAGACGGTCTTTCAATTCCAGATCGGCTGTTTTTACTTTACGGATGCTTGTTGACATAATGATTAAAATTTAAGCCCGCCTTCCCGTGCTGCGTCGGCTAATGATTTGACTCTTCCGTGATACAGGTAACCGTTACGGTCGAATACCACATTTGTAATACCTTTTGCAAGAGAACGTTCCGCGACTAATTTCCCGACGCGCCTGGCCTGTTCGGTTTTGTTCTCTTTCTCTCCCGCAATCTCTTTGCAGCGCGATGAGGCGCTTAACAATGTAGTGCCTGCCGTATCGTCGATAAGCTGCACATATATCTGATTGTTGCTGCGAAAGACCGACATGCGCGGCTTTTCAACCGTTCCCGAAATTACTTTGCGGATTCTTTTTTTGATGCGTTCCCGTCTTTCTATTTTTGTTAACGACATTTTTCTACTACTTTCGTGTTATACTGATGAATAAAATTATTTCGCACTGGCTGATTTCCCTGCTTTGCGGCGCAATGTTTCACCAACGAATTTGATGCCTTTGCCTTTGTAGGGTTCGGGAGCGCGGAAAGAGCGAATCTTGGCGGCCACTTGCCCCAGCAGTTGCTTGTCCGTACATTGCAACGTGATGATGGGGTTTGAACGCTTTTCGGTGACAGTGCTGACCTTAATCTCTTCCGGCAATGCCAGAATAATATCATGTGAATAGCCCAGACTCATTTCGAGCAGTTGCCCTTTTGCTTCGGCTCTGTAGCCCACGCCCACCAGTTCCTGCCGTACGCTGAAACCTTTCGACACGCCCGTCACCATATTGTTGAGAAGCGCACGATACAGCCCGTGTAACGAACGGTGGCGGCGCTGATCGGTGGGACGGCTCACGGTCACCTGATTGTTTTCAACTTTCACGGAAATATCTGCATCTACCTTCTGCTTGAGTTCTCCCAGCGGGCCTTTCACAACGACTGTATTGTCCGGCTCTACCGTAACGCTTACCTTATCCGGCACTGTAATGGGTAATTTTCCTATTCTTGACATAACTCCTTCTCCTTATTATTAATAAACATAACAAATTATTTCCCCGCCGATGTTTTTTTGGCGGGCTTCCTTGTCGGTCATCACTCCCTGCGAAGTGGAGATAACGGCAATTCCTAATCCGTTCAGGACGCGAGGAAGTTTGTCGTGATTAACATACTTGCGCAATCCGGGACGGCTCGCACGTTGAATGGACTTAATAGCGGGCTGTTTGGTTTCAGGATTGTATTTCAGTGCAATTTTGATGTTGCCTTGCGGAAACTGTACGCCTGCCTCTTCAAACTTGTAATTGAGGATGTAGCCCTTCTCGAACAATATCTTGACGATATTTTTCTTGATATTCGATGCGGGGCAATCAACCACCCTGTGGCGCGCCATGATGGCGTTGCGGATACGGGTTAGCAAATCTGCTATCGGATCAGTCATTTTTACTTTTTTTGATGTGTTTAATTATATGATACTTAAAAATCGATATCCAAGTGTACAGATAAACATATACCTGTACGCTACCTTAAAATTTCGGACGGCAAAGGTACAACCTTTTTTTAGATAAACAACAAAAATTAAATATTTTTTTTCACTGACGGCCGGTTAAAAAAAATAAAAAAAGCGGAACTGTTTCCTTGCGCCGCAGCGTTACGGCGAAAAAGCGTTATCACTGTTTTTGCCCCTCTGACGGGACGGCAATGAAAGGGAAAGGTTAAAAAACCGTACATTTCAGCGTCTTTCGCTTGCCGTCGCTTTCGGTAATAACCACGATAAACAGCCCCTTTCCGGAAGGTACGAGTACATCGGAATAAACGTTTTTTGCAAACACTATTCTGCCTGTCACATCCACAATGTCGATCCGTATCGGCCGGGATATTCCTTCTATGCGGATGGCGTTTTCCCTACTCACCACCGAGATACCGGATGTTTCCGTTTCGCCGGCCAAAGTTGCCGGGTCTTCGGGGTCTTCGGGGTCTTCGGGATCTTCGGGATCTTCTGTTTTGGGAACATATCCCAACTTATTATCCATCCATGCCAGCCGGTTTTTTACGAAATTTTTCACATTTTCCACTTCGCCGGCATAGCTTCCATAAGTTTTAGGATTCTGATGTACTGACAGGTTCAGTATGCCCCAACGCATAAAATTAAGTTGCTGCGACTTGTCCAGCAATTGGGCGTAGTCGTCAATCACTCCCAGCAGGGCTTCTTCGGTTAATACGCCTCGGTCGCGATAATCGGCATAAACGGCTTTCAACTGCCGTACAAAGGCTTCGTCGGCAAACAACCGGTTAATCATATTCCTTGCGCTACCCGCGCTACTGCCCGTTGAAGCATATATCCAGGCAGGATTCAGGTTGATCGGGTATGTCCTTCTGTCGTTTTCAAAAGCAAGGTCGAAATCCCATACAGGCCCGAAACGGAACATGTCCTCCCCTCTGTCCTTATACATATACACACTCCAGTATGTATCGGTATTGCCGCTTAGCTCGCCTGTCAGAAAATGGCGGATAAAGGTTTCCATATCCATGTATTTCCGGTAACCTGTTTCCGGATTTTTGTAGCCGGAAGAAAACAGGACGTTTTCCATGGTATTAAAATGCGACCGGATATAGTTATATTGTTCGGGCGTTATCTCATCATCCTTGGGATATTTAACGGTTACGGGAACGCCTCTTTGAGAGTTAAACCACGATATTTCGGTATTGGCATAGGCATCAATTTCAAGCAGATAACCTCCAGAGAGTTGGGGCAGGGTAATGTCTTCTTCTTCCATTTCTTTAATATCGACCCGTTCATCTCCTACTTCTATCTGGTCGCACAACTGGTAACAGCCTTTGTATTCGCCGTTCAGAAAGACATTGACAGGCATTCCGGCAGGGGTGTAGCGCAACTCCAACCGTTTCGACAGATCGAAAGCCAATAAGTTACGCATCAGCGTCTTGTCGCCCCAGTTGTTGATCAGCGTCCAGTTTTTGGCATTGGCGGGAAGTCCGAAAACATGCGTTTTTTTAAACAGTTTTAAGCGATACGGTTTTTTGTCGAAAAGCCAGCTGGCATTTCCACGCCCTTTGATTTCCGTGCTGTCCGTATAAATTTCCGTTCCGTCGGCAGCAATAAACGATACGATGCCTTTCAGGTAAACATCTTTTTCAACAATATCCGCTGCATTCACTGTATGGATGACAACGGCAGGCAGATCGGCGACCGGATTCAACTGCGACAGGTCGCCCTCTCCCCTGTAGCCGTAAAAAGCAAGCTCCGCAACATTGCAGCGCACATCGTTGGGGCCGACATACCGCACGTAACGAAACCCTTTCGAAACGTTTACCGTCTGTTCGGTCATGGTATTTTCCGGGGGCGTTTGCGTGATCATGTGCAAAGGAACGGCATCCCCGAAATCGGGATGGTTGGCGCCCTCAAAAACTCCCAGCTTCAATCGAGCCGGCTGAGCCGCCCGCGGACACCATGCTATTTTTGTAATGACGAAGGGTTCGCCCAGATCCAGCCCCACCCAACCACCGGTACGGATGAAGGAAGCAAAAAAGGTGTTCAGCTTACCGTCAAATGCATTGTCGCGCGTATTAACAGTAGTGGACTCCTGGTTGTTCGAATAATCGACGCTTTTCTCCGTCCCGATAACGGTAGCCGACAGCTTTTCCGAAACAGGCAGGGCATACAAACCGACCCATCCTGACAGGATAAAGAGAAAGGAACAGATTCTCAGATTCAACATTTTGGTTACCAGTGATTCTTTATGCTTCACATTCATTTTGGAAACTTTTCCGGTTCAACAATAAATTAGCCATCCATCGCTTTTAATCCAACAGCAAAGTTAATCAAAATCCGGCAAAAAAAAATATGTCATTTATGATTATTTCGAAAAAAATATTTACATTTGCTGTTCGTAACTTTTAAAACCGACATGCAGAATGATTACGCGAATTTTTGACATCTTAAACCAATACCAAACGATATACAGGTTGGATGATGCGCTGGCGTTCAAAAAAGCACCCGGCAAGTGGGTGAAATACAGTGGCGATGAATATATCGAACACGTTAATAACATCAGTTGCGGCTTGTTGCACTTAGGATTCAAACCCGGCGACAGAATAGCCATTATTTGCAACAACCGTCCCGAATGGAATTTTTGCGACATGGGCATGGCGCAAATCGGCGTTTCCTCCGTCCCGATTTATCCGACCATCAGCACGGCGGAATATGAATACATTTTGAATCATTCCGCCCCCAACATGTTGTTGGTGTCCGATAAACTGCTGTTGGAAAAACTGCGTCCGCTGGTCAAAAACAGTCCGTCGATTCAACACCTGTACACTTTCAACCAGATAGAAGGAGAGCACAACTGGAAAGAAATCGCTGTTGCCGGCAAAGACCACGCCGCCGAATATATGCCTCAAGTTCGGGAAATCAAAGACAGTATCCGTCCGGACGACCTGTTCACCATCATCTATACTTCCGGAACAACCGGTACGCCCAAGGGCGTGATGCTGTCGCACCATAACCTGATAACCAATATCAAACAAACCGCCCTCCGTAACCATATCCCTGCAGGAGGCAGGGCATTGAGTTTTCTGCCCATCAGCCACATCTACGAACGGATGATGAACTATCACTTCCAGTACAAGGGCTATTCACTGTACTACGCCGAAAACATGGGCGCCATCATGGAGAATATCAAAGAGGTGAAGCCACACATTTTTACAACGGTTCCCCGTTTGCTCGAAAGGATATATGCCGGTTTGATTGACAAGGGAAAGGAGTTGAAAGGCATCAAGAAACTGCTGTTCCAAAACGCCATAGATGTAGCTATACGGTACAATCCGCGCAAGAAGATGTCGTTGTGGTACTGCATCAAGTTCATGATGGCAAGGTGGCTGGTTTTTCCCAAATGGGTGGAAGTGTTGGGACGAGACGTGCGCATCATTGTGTCGGGCGGAGCGCCCCTGCAAACACGGCTTTCCCACCTTTTCACCGCCATCGGCATAGATCTGCTGGAAGGCTACGGACTTACCGAAACTTCGCCGGTGATTGCCGTAAGCGACTTGCGAAAGGGAAAACTCAAATCCGGCACGGTAGGGCATGTTCTCGACGGGTTGGATGTAAAACTTGCCGAAGACGGAGAAATCCTCTGTAAAGGCTACAATATCATGCTGGGATATTACAAGGATGCAGAAATGACGGCGCAAGTCATCGACAAAGACGGCTATTTCCATACAGGCGACATCGGCTCTTTCGACAGCGAAGGATTTCTCACCATCACCGACCGGAAGAAAGAAATTTTTAAACTTTCCAACGGTAAGTACGTTGCACCGCAAACAATTGAAAACAGGCTAAAAGAATCATTTTTTGTAGATCAGGCAATTGTAATCGGCGAAAATCAAAAATTTGCCAGCGCCCTGATATCTCCCGATTTCTCTCAACTGCACAAATGGAGTTTCGAAATGGGAATCAAATTCGACAACAATGCAGACCTCCTCCGAAACGTTGAAGTTATTAATCTGTTTCAAAATGAAGTGACGAAAATAAACAAAAATGTCGGGCATACGGAACAAATCAAACGTTTCCGGCTGATACCGGAAGAATGGAACACGCAAACCGGCGAACTGTCGGCGACACTCAAACTGAAACGCAAGTTCCTCCTCGAAAAATACGCGGCCGTCATTGATGAAATTTATTTCAGAGATTAAAATTTCGCTCTTCAGAACGTAAAGTCAATGATCTCTACTTCCGGATGCAGATTGACGGGGAACTCAAAAAAGGTATCCGGCAAACTTTTCAACACGCGATAAGGCTCGAAAGTAAGGGCGTATTGTATGCCGTCTTTCATGTAGGCCTTCAAATAAACGAGTTGCAGGCTTTCTCTTTCGACAAACAGCCGGATGCGGGAATATCTTGTTGTTTTCAGCTGGACGGGATAAAGGTCGATCTCATAAACCTTCCGGTTGTACTGACTGCTTTCTTTTACCAAATGGCTTTTAAAATCACCGGAGGTTAAACGGAAAAAAGAAGCGGGATTGAACACATGAAACGTTTCATCGTTCATGTCCGGTTGAGTAACATTGACTTCCTGTACCTCCGGCATATACTGATAAAGTTTTACTCCGTTGAAATATAAAACATGATCGGGAAGCAATTCCAATTTGTACTTATTGTTTTTCAGCCAGATTTTCCCGTTTTCGGATGTTTCCGAATTTTCCTGCATACGAATCACGGTTGCCGAAAAGTTCAACTGTACACTCGGATAACCTTTCAATCTCGCTATCATATCGTCAAGGATCTTCGGCGAACGTGTGTCTGTTTGTCCGTACAAGGGGAAAAAGGGAATCAGTAAAATGAAAAACCGGTACAACATGATGCTTATTTTTTTGCAAAAATAAGAAATATTTTTTGATCATCGAATGGCAAAAACAGGACATGCTATTGCTGAAGCGGTTTAAAGCCTTCTCCGAGTACATCGTGGGCATCGATCACCGACACAAAGGCTGTAGGGTCTATTTCGCGGATGTAGGACAACAAAACGGACAATTCGCGACGATTGATGTTGGTATAGATGATTTTCTTTTCCCTGCCCTCATACATCCCTTCCGCATTGAGATAAGTTCCCCCTCTGTCCATGCCGAAGAGAATCTTTTCGCGGATGGCTTCATGCCGGTCGGAAATGATGATTACCACCTTATTGACACTCAGGCCTTCCAAAATGGTATCGATCACTTTTCCGGTGATGAAGATCACCAGCCACGAATAGAGCGGAATTTTCCAATCCTGAAAAACGACCAGTCCCATCAGTACAATCAGCGAATCAATGTAGATCAGGGCGCGTCCTACGGGAATTTTCAAATAACGATGCAGGATCATGGCCAGAATATCCGTTCCTCCGGAGGTTGCTTTTGTCTTGAAAATCAGACCTATGCCGAATCCAAGCAATGCTCCTCCAAAGAGGGACGAAAGCAGCACATCGTCCTTCACCAATGGCTCGTCATTGCCCCACAAACGTCCGAGCAGATCAACAAAAACAGCCGTTAATACGATAGACACAAAGGTTTTTATGCCGAATCGTTTTCCCAACAGCCTGATTCCCATTATCAACAAGGGAACGTCCATGCACAGGGCAATCAGTCCGATAGGCGTATTCAGCAAATAGTGTATCACGATGGATATCCCGTACAATCCTCCCGGTACCAGCTTGTGAGGAGCAATGAAAAAAACCATGCCCGTTGCCAGAATCAACGTACCGGTAAATATCAGGATATAACTTCTGAACCATGCCTTCGAGAATATTTTGTCGCTGTCTGTCATTATGAATGATATGCCGCTAATGAAACAGGATGACGCGGAAATTTCCGTTTCCCAAAACAAAGGTACATGAAAATCCTGCGATTTCCAAACGTGTGAAAAGAAAAACGTTTTGGATCTCTGCCGTCATTTTTTCAGACGGCAATCCTGTAGGCATTGATGATGCCTTTGACTTTCTTCACCTTGTTGATAAGGGTATTCAGGTAGGCCGTGTCCGCAACCAGCACGGAGATAGTCCCTTCAAAGATACCATCGTTGGTTTGCAGCGATATGGAACGGATAGCAGTATTCATTTCTTTGGAAATAACGTCAGTGAGGCGGTTGACGACGCCTATTCCATCGAATCCCGTCACCCATAAGTCTGTCTGGTACAGCAGCTCCTGTTGGGAGTCCACCCATCGGGCGTCTATGATGCGGTAACCGTATTTTTCCGCCATTTGTTTCGCATTCGGACAGTTTTCCCTGTGGATTTTCACTCCTTCATTGATGGTGACAAAGGCAAAAATGCGGTCGCCATAAACGGGACTACAGCATTTTGCCAGTTTAAAATCCCAGCCTCCTGTTTTCCCGTCAATGGAGATGAGCGCTTTTCCGTCGTCCTTATGTTGGCGCGGGCGGACAAGTTTTTTTACTGTTTGTTCATCGATTTTATCCGGCATTTTGGCTTTTTCTTCCACATTAGAAACGGCCTCTTTGATGGCGGGAAAATCCAATTTGTCATCCACCGCCAGCGCATACACTTCGGTGTAAGTCTTTACCTTGTTCATTTTTTGAATGATTTTCAAGGCATTATCATCCAAGGTTAACTTCCAGTTTTTGAAGCGGCGTGCCAGGATTTCGCGCCCCTGTTCGGAAAGTCTGTGTTCCTCGTCTTTGAGCAGCGCCTTGATGCGGTTGCGGGCTTTAGAGGTAACTGCAATGTTGAGCCAGTCGGCGTTGGGCTTTTGGTTTTTAAAGGTAGTAATTTCCACTTTGTCGCCGTTTTGAAGTACGTGGCGGATCGGCACGTTTTTGCCGTTGACCTTTCCGCCGATGCACATGGCGCCAATACCGGTATGGATATCAAATGCAAAATCCAGTACCGTTGCTCCCACAGGCAATTTCCTCAGATCGCCCTTGGGGGTGAAAACAAAAATTTCCTTCGAATACAGGTTCAGTTTCATGTCGCTCAGTCGTTCGGATATTTCCACATCCGAAGAGTCAAGGCTTTCGCGAATCTGCTGCAACAGTTGCTCCATATTCTCGTCGGCTTGTCCGCCCTTATATTTCCAGTGAGCGGCCAGTCCTTTTTCTGCAATTTCATCCATACGTGCGGTACGGATTTGCACTTCCACCCAGCGGCCGTCAGGCCCGATCACGGTGGTGTGCAGCGATTCATAACCATTGGATTTGGGTACCGAAATCCAGTCGCGCATTCTGAGCGGATTCGGCTGGTAAAGGTCTGTCACGACCGAATACACATGCCAGCAGTCTGCTTTTTCCTTATGCAACGGCGAAGAAAGAATGATCCGGATAGCAAACAGGTCATACACTTCTTCAAAGTCGATACGCTGCTTTACCATTTTGTTGTAGATGGAATATACGGACTTGAGCCGTGCTTTGATGCTAAAGTCGAATCCCTGCCGGGTCAATTCATCATGGACAGGCTGCACAAACTCTTTGATGAAGCGGTTGCGTTTGGCGGTTGTTTCGGCAAGCTTGCGGGTAATATTGTGGTAGGCTTCCGGCTGTATCTGCATCAACGACAAATCTTCCATTTCCGATTTGATGTTATACAGCCCCAGCCGGTGCGCCAGCGGTGCAAAAAGAAAAAAAGTATCGGAAGCAAAGGAATAGCGTTCCTTTTCGGGAAACCGATCCAACATTCGCATCAGTTGAAGTCGTTCTCCCAACTTGATGAGTATCACATTTATATCGGTTACCATAGAGAGCAACATGTTGCGAAAATTTTCCGCCTGATGTATGCTGTCGTTCACCGAGATACCGGAAATACAAGCTAATTCGCCGGTGATGACGGCCACTTTTTCACCGAAAAGACAACGAATCTGTTCCATTCTGGATAGCTCCCGCGAGGCGGCTTCTTCGTCCGGTTCGGAACGGACAAAGTGGTACAGCATGGACGCCAGCACGGAGGGTTTCCGCAAACCTAATTCTTCCACGGCAATCAGCGCCAAATCAAGACCAAAGTCAAGCGCAGACTGCCCATACAGCAGGGACGACATTCCCCACCCTTCATGCTCGATTAAACGGAAAGCCTTGCGAAAATCGGACGTGTCGTCCTGAAGTACATTTTTCCCTGCCCGTAGCAGCATCCTGTATTTACGCTCCGTTTCACGATTGACAAATATTTTTTCGGTATCCTCTTTCATCGCTTGTCAAGTAAGCTATTAAAACGCAAGTTACATTTTTTTTTAATTCATGGTGCTCCTCGCAGATTATTTTTTCTCAGGAAGACAAAGAAAGGGGGCGATGTACGATATTATCCTGTTGAAAATAAAAACCTTCGTAGCCGCTACAAAAAAATATGGTACGATAATTGGTAGAATGATAATTTTGTTGTAATTTTGAAAATCGAAATCATCTAAGTTTTTTGTCATGGATAATGATAATGTTTATAGAAAGATTCAGGATTTTTTCGGAAGCATGGAAGATAATTTCAGTGTGATGGAAGAGCCTATGGACGTAACCGTACAAATGCAATATTTCGAGGCATGTGGGAGAATACGCGGAAAGCAGAAGGACGAGGAAATCCTGTCCAAGAAAGACGATTTGATGAGCGCAGGTCTTCCTGTAAAGGAAAAAAGGACTTTGCTTATGCAGATGGCAGGAATTCCTAATCCCGAAATTTTCAGAGCTATAGAAGCGTACGCCAAACAACCGGACGAAGAATTGAAAGAGTGGGTACAACTGGCATTGCAGGAAAACAAGCTTCTGCTGGAAAGCCATTTGCTTGATCGTCGACAGGTATTTATCTCCACCGGATTGGGCGGGAAAGGCCACAAGCTTAGATATTTTATAGTGCTCATCAACAGCATGGGCGGCAATTTGCAGCCCTTTCAACAGGAAATCGTGTTGAAAGAGATAAAATATGCCTTAAACCGGCACAACAGCGAACTGGAAAAGATCCATTTCACGAATAATTACACCACTATGCGTGTAGTAGTGCCTATCAGCTCCGATCTCACACAGATATTTCACGAAGCCATCGATGAATGTAATCAGTTTGGCGATTTTCTCTCTCCTGATTTTATTGTGACCAACATGAAAGAATTGGATGAACAGGAAATCAATAAAGCGCTCGCATCGAGAAACAATCCGGCCGCCAGACTGGAAGACGATTTTCCACCCGTAGAGTGACGCCGGTTGAACTTTTTGCGCCCGCCAAAGCCGCCCGTCATGTACTGATTGTAGCCGGCGGTTCCGGCAGCAGGATGCGCTCGGAAACACCCAAACAGTTCCTCGAATTGTGCGGCTTGCCTGTCCTGATGCACACCATACGGATTTTCGCCCGCTACGATGCTGTCATGCCTGTAACAGTAGTGTTGCCCGCAGATCAGGTATCTTTTTGGCAACAATTATGCGAAAAATACCGCTTTACCATTCCTCATCAAACGGTAACAGGCGGAAAAACACGGTTTCACTCGGTAAAAAACGGCCTGGAAACCATCCAGGACAACGGCTGGATAGCCGTACACGACGGGGTGAGACCGTTAGTAAGCCATGCCCTCATTGACGCCTGTTTTAGTGAGGCGGAACAGTTCGGCAACGCTGTGCCGGTTATACCGGTGACGGACACCGTACGAATATTGTCCGACAACGGTAGCCGACCGATAGACCGCCAGCGTCTGCGCCTGATACAAACGCCTCAGGTTTTCCATGTGACGGCGCTCAAAGATGCATACCGCCAAGACTATACGCCCGCCTTTACCGACGACGCATCCGTATTAGAACACAAAGGACACGCCATCCACCTGACGGAAGGCAATGACGAAAACATCAAAATAACCGCTCCCCACGATTTGAAAACAGCGGAAGCCATCATTCGCCTGTTGCAAAAAGAAAACGACTATTTTCAAAAATTTCGCTAACACATACTGCCGAATCGAGAAAAAGTTATATCTTTCCTCTGCAAAAAAACTTTTTTTCATTGCATGCGCTTGGAAAACCAAAGTTTTTCATGTAATTTTGCAGCCGTTTTCCAACGGGGTGTGGCGCAGTTGGTAGCGCGCTACGTTCGGGACGTAGAGGCCGTGTGTTCGAGTCACATCACCCCGACTTTTTTGCAATCAACTGTGAACCAAGTTGTTTTTGCAGCAAATTTCGACAAAAAGTACAGTTAAAAATAGTTTTTTCGGGTTCTCATCTCCGGAGGTTGCCGGTTGCTCCGTCTTTTTTACTGTTTTTGCCGCCCAGTGCAGCATCCCGTCGCAAACTTCTCCCATCGAATCACAGCGCGAACAGATACCGAACAGCCAGCCATATTTATGGCGTAGCGGTTGTCAATCGGTATCGACCTGCTCTCCAGTCCCCATTCCCTTGAGTTCGATTTTGTCGCCATGTTCCGGCACTAAGCAACAGCCTTCTTCCGGCGCTGTGACATATCCGATAATGGAAATTTCCGGATGACCGATGAGTTTATCGTAATCGTTCACCGGTAGGGTGAACAGCAGTTCGTAATCATCTCCGCCGTTGAGAGCTGCAATCAACGGTTCCATGTAAAATTCTCCGGCTGTTCGAACGGTTGGTTCTGCAATGGGTATTTTATGGCAATGGATTTCGCAACCTGTTTTCGATGCGCAACATATTTGCAGAAGGTCTGAGGACAGTCCGTCCGAGATGTCAATCATGGCGGTAGGCGTTAATCCGGCGGAAGACAGAAAACGGAAGATGTCTTTCCTCGCTTCCGGTCGCAGATATTTGCCGATGACATATTCGTATCCTTCCAGTTGAGGACGGATGCCGGCATCTTCTTTGAAAAGTTTTTTTTCGCGTTCCAGCACTTGCAGTCCCATGTAGGCAGCTCCCAAATCGCCCGAAACGCAAATCAGGTCGCCTTTTTGCGCCGTGTTCCGGTAGGTAATGCGTTCCGGAACGGCTTCTCCCACCGCTGTTACGCTGATATACAGTCCGGTTATGGATGGAGAGGTATCGCCGCCCACAAGGTCTGCCTCATAATAGTCACAGGCGTGTTTCAGCCCCTGATAGAGCAGTTCCATTGATTCGACGGAAAACTTTGCCGACACGGCAACCGATACCATCAACTGCCGGGGAACGGCGTTCATGGCGTACAGGTCGGAAAAAGCCAGTACGGCCGCCTTGTAACCAAGATGCTGCATGGGAGTATAACTCAAGTCGAAATGGATACCTTCCGCCATCGTGTCGGTAGTTACGGCCAGGGTGGCGTTGCCGAAACGAAGGATAGCGGCGTCGTCTCCGATCCCCCTCACCGTGGACGGATGCCGGGGACGGATGTCGCCCGTAAGATGGCGGACAAGCCCAAATTCGCCTAATGCCGATATGGGTTGAGACATGTGCTTACGAATGCTGCACCATGAAAGGGATGGTCAATTGTCAATTAATTTCAGCGCTTCCCGATATACTTTTTCGGCGGTATATCCGAGTTTCTCGTCCAGTATCTTGTATGGCGCCGAGAAACCGAAACTTTCCAATCCGAGCACTTTTCCCGAAGGCCCCACCAGTCCTTTCAACGTAACGGGAAGTCCCGCCGTCAATCCCAATACCGGAATATCCGAAGGGATGATGCTTTTTTGGTAATCTTCCGGCTGAGTGCGGAAGCGTCCTTCGGAAATGGCTGCCACCACCCATATTTTTAATCCTTTCTCTGCCGCTAACTTTTCTGCCCCTTCAATGCAGGTTGACACTTCGGAACCGTTAGCCAGAAGGATCAAATCCGGTTTGTCGGCGTTTTTCCATGCCGTATATGCGCCTTTTTCGGCTTGCAGGGCGTCGGCGTAACGGGAAGTTCCCCTTACCGGTATGTCTTTGATATTCTGGCGCGAGAGTATCAATGCGGTAGGGGTGCCGGTATTTTCCATGGCCATCTTCCATGCTACGCTGGTTTCGACGGCATCGGCAGGTCGAAGCACCAGAGCGGACGGATGCCCTGAATGGTTTTTCAGCTGTTCCATCAGGCGAAGTTGTGCTTCCTGTTCCACCGGTTGGTGTGTGGGGCCGTCTTCTCCGACGCGGAAAGCGTCGTGCGTCCAGATGTATTTTACGGGAAGTTCCATCAGCGCCGACATACGGAAAGCGGGTTTCATGTAGTCGGAGAAGACGAAGAATGTTCCGCAGGCCACAAAGATGCCGCCATGCAGTGCGATACCGTTGGCGATAGCCGCCATGGTCAGTTCGCAAACGCCGGCTTGCAGGAAAGCGCCCGAAAAATCGCCTTTTTTCAACGCTTTGGTATTTTTCAGGAACCCGTCGGTTTTGTCGCTGTTGGACAGGTCGGCGGAACTGACAATCATGTTTTCCACATTTTGGGCGAAATAGCTCAATACTGCGGATGAAGCCGCACGTGTAGCCGAGTTTTCCTTTTGCGCAATGGCGGAATAGTCTATTTGCGGGACATTCCCGGAAAAAAATGCTTTGAATTTGGCTGCCGGTATGGGATGGGCTGCTTCCCATTCCGTCCCGCGTCTTTTTCTTTCGGAAGCGGCTTTGATTTTTTGCTCGCGTACCTGTGCGTAATAGCTTTTCACCTCGTCGAAAATCACAAAAGGATCGTCGGGATTGCCTCCCAGATGGGCAATGGTTTTGGCAAACGATGCGCCTGCCTCGCTCAGCGGCATACCGTGGGTGGCACACCGGTTTTCAAATGATTCGCCGTTTTCGGTAACCGCTCCCTTGCCCATAATGGTTTTCCCGATGATAAGTACCGGTTTCCCCTTGATGGTTTGCGCTTCGGACAGTGCCTGACGGATTTGATCGGCGTCGTTGCCTTGGATGGTCTTCACTTCCCATCCCCATGCCTCGTATTTTTTGGCGGTATCTTCGCTGGTCACTTCTTTTGTTTCGGTGGACAACTGGATATCATTCGAGTCGTAAAACATGATCAGGTTGTCTAATCCCAGATGTCCGGCCAGTCTGCCGGCGCCCTGCGATATTTCTTCCTGTACCCCTCCGTCGGAGATAAAAGCATAGATTTTATGCGTCATCCATTCGCCGAAACGGGCTTCAAGGAATTTTTCGGCAATGGCCGCGCCTACTGCCATTGCATGTCCCTGGCCGAGCGGCCCCGAAGTATTTTCGATACCGCGTTTCACATCCACTTCGGGATGTCCGGGGGTTGGGCTTCCCCATTGGCGGAATTGCTTGATTTCGTCGATGAGAAAGTTGCCGGTGAGCGCTAACTGTGCATACAGCATCGGCGACATGTGTCCCGGATCAAGGAAAAACCGGTCGCGGTTCACCCACGTCATATCCGAAGGGTCGTAATTCAGAAACTCGGTGTAGAGGATATTGATGAAATCCGCACCGCCCATAGCGCCGCCCGGATGACCCGATTTGGCTTTTTCTACCATGGCTGCCGCCAAAATCCGGATGTTATCGGCAGCTTTATTTATCAATGTATTGTCCATATTTGAATGTTTTTTGTTCAGACTGATTTTTATTATTTCAACAGGCTAATTATGATGGCCTTTTATTGCATCCCATAGGGTTGTGATCCGCCCGGGGCTCGAACCCGGGACCCCATCCTTAAAAGGGATGTGCTCTACCTACTGAGCTAGCGGATCATCGCTCAAAAAACGAGGCGCAAAGGTAGGCCTTTTTCCGTAAACTACAAAAAAAACGACGAAAAAAGAAAAATATCCGTCCAAACGCCATCCGGAGAACTTCGGATGAGATTTTTTTTACCTTTGGAAAGGCTTGCTATCATTGAGAAAACACATTTTTTTAGCTATGCTGCATATTTTTTTTTGATTTGAGAGAAGGATTATTGGAAAAAAAAGATTATTTTTGTGACGGATTTTTTACAAGAGTTATGGCAATTCGAAATGAAGTTATTTTCTTACTGGAAGAAAATATCAAACGTCTTCTTTTTGTCGCGAATAATCTTAAAGAGAGTAATTTGCAGTTAAGGCAACAAGTGGAGGAATTGTCGGAAACAATTCGTGTAAAAGACGTGGAGATAGAGGAGTTGGCATCAAGATATCAAAACCTTATGCTCGCCAAAACCATCGCTCTCACGGCAGAGGATGTGAAAAAAGTGAAACTCCGGATAAATGAAATGGTGCGGGACATTGATAAATGTATCGCGCTGCTGAATAAGTAATGTATTGAAGATGAATATTAATGTCAAAATAGCGGAACGTCCCTACACGCTGATAGTGGACAATGAAGAAGATGAGGAACGGGCGAGGAAGGCCGTGCAATACATTAATGACAGGTTATCGGAGTACCGGGTGCGTTATAGCGAGAAAGACGTACAGGATCATTTAGCGATGGCGGCCATTCAGTTCGTGGTAAGACTCGTCAAGTTGGAAAAAAATTCCGAAGTGGCAGAGATGAACGAACGGCTTTATCGGTTGAATAACCAAGTGAGCGAGTTTTTAGTAAATTGATCGACAAGTTCTTACATATATTGGGTTACCCGCACAGTTCTTTTCATTCCTTTTGAAACTCAACATTCTAATCATTAGAGTTGGACTTGAGTTACCTAAGACAGGCCTTGTCTCGGCTTATGCCGGGATTTCGATTCGTCGGAACATTGGAAGTCTGCCGTAATTGGCCACTCTACCCGTTTTTATTGGGGTTTTATAAAGTTTGGCTGGAATTGGTGCGGGTTTTTTATTTTTATTTTAAAGATTTAATACATGAATATTATTATTGGCGTAGTGGCTTTTCTTGTCGGCATCGGTGTCACTTATTTTACGCTTGCCTTTGTTTTCAACTCGAAAAAAAACAGGTTGAAGAAAGAAGCCGAAACGGAAGGAGAAGTCATCAAAAAGAAAAAAATGCTCGAAGCGAAGGAACACTACCTGCAACTGAAAGCAGAACATGAAAAAACAGTTCATGAACGAAATTTAAAACTGGCGCAATCCGAAAACCGGATCAGACAAAAGGAAACAACCCTTGCGCAACGAATGGAAGAAACGCAGCGTAAAAGCCGGGAAGTGGACAATTTGCGGGAAAACCTGAAAAACCAGATAGAAATTGCAGAGCGGAAACAGGAAGACATGGAAAAAGCCCACAAGCAACAGGTGGAACATCTGGAAACCATATCGGGACTGTCGGCGGGCGAAGCCAAGGGACAGCTGATGGAATCCCTCAAGTCCGAAGCGCGGACGGAGGCCATGTCCTTTATCAACGAGATCGTTGACGAAGCCAAAATGACCGCTTCCAAGGAAGCCAAACGCATCGTGCTGCAAACCATTCAGAGAATAGCCACCGAAGTGGCCATTGAAAATTCCGTCACCGTATTCCACATCGAAAACGAGGACGTAAAAGGCAGAATCATCGGACGCGAAGGACGCAATATTCGAGCGTTGGAAGCCGCTACCGGAGTGGAAATCATCGTGGACGACACCCCGGAATCCATCATCCTTTCCGGATTCGACCCCGTCAGGCGGGAAGTAGCGCGACTGGCGCTGCACCAATTAGTCATCGACGGGCGCATCCACCCCGCCCGTATCGAAGAAGTGGTAGCCAAAATACAAAAACAGGTCGAAGAAGAAATGGCCGAAGCCGGCAAACGCACCACCATTGACCTCGGCATTCAGGGGCTGCATCCCGAACTGATCCGTATCATCGGCAAAATGAAATACCGTTCGTCCTACGGACAAAACCTGCTGCAACACTCGCGCGAAGTCGCCAACCTGTCGGCCGTCATGGCTGCCGAACTGGGACTGAACCCCAAAGTGGCCAAACGTGCCGGACTGTTGCACGACATAGGCAAAGTACCCGATGATGAACCGGAATTGCCACATGCGCTCATCGGAATGAAACTGGCCGAACGATACAAGGAAAAACCGGACGTATGCAACGCCATCGGCTCACACCACGAAGAAATCGAAATGACTACGCTCATTGCGCCTGTCGTACAGGTGTGCGACGCCATATCGGGCGCACGACCGGGCGCACGGCGAGAAGTGGTGGACGCCTATATCAAACGGCTGAAAGAGCTGGAATCGCTGGCTTTATCGTATCAGGGAGTAACCAAAACATTCGCCATACAGGCAGGACGCGAACTGCGCGTCATTGTCGGCAGCGAAAAAGTATCCGACCTGGAAGCCGAAAGTCTTTCTTACGAAATCGCCAAAAAGATACAAACCGAAATGACCTACCCCGGACAGGTAAAAATCACCGTTATCCGCGAAACAAGAGCCATCAGTTACGCAAAATAAAGCGCCCGCCGAAGTGCGCCGGTGCGTCAGCAGGCAGGTTTTTCCATGCCTGTTTTTCTGTTATGCCTTCCGAACAGACGTGCCTACTTTATGCATTTCGTTGGTGGAGATATACCATTTTACGGCGGCAAATGCCCATTGCGACCATAGACGCAATGGGCAGCCAATGATCTGCGTCCATCCTGTTCGAAAATCAATTTTTATTTGATGCAAAAAATAGTTATTTTTGTCTCTTGTTTTTCACATCATAAAATGATGAAGCGTCATTTGCCTATCTTTATAGCCACTGTTCCGGAAAGAAAGGCGGCTCCCC
>JAISWE010000198.1 GCA_031271175.1 Bacteroidales bacterium
GAAACTTGCGGACGACAGCGCCCTGCGGCAAGCACTCGCCGACGCCGCCTTCGACAAAGTGCGGCGCTACGTGTGGGATAATATTGTTCATCAATATATCGAAATATACCAACAATGTATGACTTGAAAAAACTGCGTCCCATCCGCATGGACGACCTGATCCGCATCGGAAGGAATGCCGACGGCGGATACATCCTTTCCCGCCGGCAAATCGCACAGACGGAGGTTCTGCTGAGCTTCGGCATCAATGAAGACTGGTCTTTCGAAAAGGCGTTTTTAGCGAAGAAAAAAGTGGCGTGCTTTGCTTTCGACTATTCGGTTTCCGCCGAAATATTCGCGACAAGAAGCGCGGAGCATTTGCTGCTGATGTTGTTTTATCTGTTGAAATGCAACATCCCAAAAGCCCGGTTCCACGGCGGAAGATGGCGCAACTTGCGGCGCAAATCGAAAGACTTCAAGCGATTTTTTCACGCAGGGAACGGAAGTCGCTTTGTCCGAAAATTCCTCGGAGAGGAGGACAGCGACCGGTTCATCCGCTTCGATACCATATTCAACGCCGGAGAGAGCGACGCTGGAAACGGGTCGGTGTTCATCAAAATGGACATTGAAAACTGGGAATACAGGACGCTCCCTCAACTTTTGCCTTTTTTTGACAAAATCAACGGCATGGTCATTGAGTTTCACCTGCTGGACATTGCCGAAAAAAAGTTTGAAGAAATCATCAACCTGCTTTCTCCCCGTTTTTTCATTGCCCACGTACACGCTAACAATGCCGGCGGCTACATTCATCGGTCAAACTTGCCGGTACTGCTGGAAATTACTTTTATCAACAAGGCGCTGGTAGCCTGTCCCGAACCTTCCATCTTACACTATCCCGTTGAGGGGCTTGATTTTCCGAATATCGCGGCAAAAGAAGACATCCCGCTGGAATTCGATTAATCCGGTTTTTTCCGCAACTCGAAAATACCCAAATCGTATCCTCTGGTTTTGGCAAACCGTGCGGTCAATTGATCCGTAAATGCGACATTTTCGTGACATCCCGCAGCATCAACATACGAGAATGAAAGTAGATCGTAATCCTCTTTCAGCAAATTCCACAGATAAGATGCGGAAAAAACCCTGTGTGCATTAAATTCGATCCGTTGCTTTCCCAGCGGCGCAGAAAAATAAAAGATGCCGCCGGGTCTCAGCATCTGGGTGATGTTTTTGAGGGCTTTCACGTGTCCGAAGTAGTCGATGGGGTCGCCGTAGCGTCCCAGCCCGAAATGTTCGATCGAATGAAGCGCCGAAATGGAGTCGCAGCAGTGCGTCATGCTGTCCGGAAGTCGCATCAGGTCTGCCTGTCTGAAAATAATGTTGGGCACTTTGTTTTCCTGTTTGCGGATGTCGAAAATCTCTATTTCCCTGAAAACGGCAACGTGTGCGACAAAGCTCGCTATCAACGAACCGATGTCCACATGCCGGTGCGGGTTTGCCTTGAATATTTTCCTTGCCACCAGTAAGTCCTGATGAAAATATCCGCCCGACATGGTTCCCGCTTCACTGTACCGTTCGTGCAATATGGGACGGTTGCGCCCGAACGGAAAATCAAGGCTTTTTGATTCGGCGCGCTGTTTTCTTAATCGCCTGTAATCGGAAATATACCACCAATTCATAAAACATACCTGTAACCATTTTTTCCGCTCACGGACAACATTCAACGTTTGCTTAATGATGAGCGCTCTTTTCATATTCATATTGAGATAATCATATTCAAACCAGACATTACGGAATTTCCTGCAAGGGTTGAAGGGTAACCGCCACAGGGTACAGAACTGCAGTCTGAATTAAATGACACCAACAAAGTTTTGCGGAAAAACGTTGTAACAGAAATCCGTATAAAAGAAAGACCAAAGGTGACCGCTTCACTCGCTACGGTATTCACAAAACGGGGGAAACCTGTAACTTCCTTAAAATCACTAATATGGGGGGGGGGGGGGGGGTAGGACTGTCTTAAAATCTCGAGGACCGTCATTGCAAACTGCGAGGCGTGAAGTCGGAAGCGACCCGGAACGATGATTATCACTGATTTTCTTCTGGCTAATTGCCTTCTCAATGATGGTTTCACCACTTTTGATACAGCCCTACTCTCCGGCTGACAACCGATCGGTTGAGTAATGAAAATATGCATAAATATCACCTTCACAACAGCATCATTCATCATTCATCACAGGCGGTGGGATGTTTTTCCCGACCTCTTCGACGTCCAGTTGCAGTATCTGTGCGATTTGCTGAAGGGACAAACCCTGCCCGACAAGACTTTTAACCGCATTGGCAATGACGCCGTCTTTTTGGGCAAGCGCTTCCTGCAGTTTTTTGCGATCTTCTTCACCTGCCGCCCTGCCCTCTTTGATACCCTCCTCCTTGCCTTGCTTGATGCCCTCTTTGATACCCTCCTCCTTGCCCTTTTTGATGCCTTCTTTGATGCCTTCTTTGATGCCTTTTTCTTTGCCCTCCTTCATGCTTCTGTCTATTGCCGTCTGCATGATACTGTATTCGTGTGAGAGTTGCATGAGATGCGCATCGTAAGCCCTGCGTTCGAAAGGCGAAAGGGCGTCCACCTGTAGCAGTTCACGCGCTTCCGGAAGTCCGGGCGCATTGAAACTGTCGGGTATCACACTGTTCTTAAAGTAATATATCCACTGATCCAGACTGTCCCTTGCATGATCGTCAAAATCCCTGACTTTAAGTATGTAATATTCAGGATAGAGGTCGGAGATCGTTTTCTTTGCGAAAAATTCCTGCTGATCCGGTGTCAGCTTCAGTTCGTCGCCCCGATGTATGCCTTTGAACGAAGTCGTCCCGTGATACACATAGTCTTCCCCCTTCCCCAGCTCAAAGTACACAATGTTGATATGATAAACCTTGCGAACGTGGGTATAGTCCTCGCCAACCTTTATGTGTTCGGTAATGGCTTTCGAAACACCGAACAACATGCGGAAAAGGTAGTCCACCTGCCGGCAGTTCTGAAGTTCAATGATGAATATCTCGCCCGCGCCGTTTTCCACCAGAATGTCCACGCGGTTGAACTTGTCGCCGGCTTTGGTCTGATTGCTTTCACTCTCCCCGATGCTAGTGATTTTGACGTTTTCTCCCAGTAGCACGGAAAGAAATCCTTCCAGCACCACGTAGTCGGCCTTGTTGCGAAGCAGACGCTTCAACGCCCAGTCAAACCTGATGAGGCTGCGACCGGCGTTCGTCTCTCCCGTTTTTGTACTCCTATTCATAACAAACTTTATTACCGGACAAATATAAGCATATTTTTTGAATCGCGGTCAATAATGTTTGTTTTTCCGTAATGAATTTTTTTAACGCATAAAGGTCGCCTGAAAGGCGTTATTTTCATGGTGATCGAATTGTTAAAGCCGTTATGTTTAAGCGCACGTCTCCGGCGTTAGCGGCTTTGTGTCGTTATTCTCTCCACACTTCCGTTTCTTCAAACGCTTTACGTGACGGAAGGCGTTCGAAAATTCCATACACGACCGATCCGCTGCCCGACATGGATGCGTATACCGCTCCAAGATCGTACATCCGGCGTTTGATGTCGGCTATTTCGGGATGGACGGCAAATATCGGCGATTCAAAATCGTTGGTCACACAGCGTCGCCATTCTGTTACCGGTAATTGCAACAAGTCGGGGAGATGATGTCGCGGGGCAACAGGTTGAACCCGTGCATACGCTTCCGCAGTGCTGACGGCTACCGGAGGTTTCGCCAACAGAATGCGGTAAGGGGCAAGCGATAGCGGCAGGGGATGCAACACATCGCCTTTGCCTGTTCCCAAGGCGGGTTTGCGGTGCAGAAAAAAGGCGCAGTCGCTGCCCAATTGTGCGGCATGTTCCGCCAGCAGCGCTTCGGACAGGCGGAGACGGCATAACTTATTCAGTGTACGCAACGTGAAAGCGGCATCCGAAGACCCCCCTCCCAACCCAGCACCTGTCGGGATGTGTTTGTGCAGACTGATACGTGCCGGCGGCAACCCGTATGCTTCGTCCAGCAGACGGTATGCCTTGCAGCACAGGTTTTCGGCGGGCGGTTCATGCATCAGCCCCGTTCCTGCACAAGAGAAAGCCGGCTTTTCGTTGCCCGACAATTCTATTTCCAGCGTATCGCACAACGCAACGGGATAAAAGACAGTCACAATATCATGATAACCATCGGGGCGTTTGCCCGTTACCCAAAGACCGATGTTGATTTTCGCGTTCGGGTAAACCGTCATACTTATTCGAATAAACTTTGGTCTCTGATGAGCAACAGGATATCCGATTGGGACACAATCACGTACTTCTCTCCGTTGAATGAGATTTCATAAGCGTTGTTTTGCAGATACACTGCCAAATCCCCTTCGCGGGACTGCAACGGTACGTATTTTGCCGTGTCGGACTTGTTTTTCCATGCTTCGTCAGCTTCAACAATGGTGGGAATGGGGTATCCCGGCCCCACTTTCACCACCCAGCCGCTTTGTATCCGTTCGGTTTCTTGTATGCCCGGCGGCAGCAGCAAACCGCCCTTGGTCTTTTCCAACGGCGATTTCGGCTGTATCAGTACACGGTCGCCCACCACAAAAAAATTACTGAAATCGCTTTGATCTATCTGTAACGGCATAATCGTGATTATTGAACTGCAAAAATAGGATTTCCCGATAAAAAATGAAAATCCGGAAATAAAAAATCTCTTTGAAAAATTATCTCAGATCGGATGAATATGGTGCGGAAATGGATGATGCTGTTCGATTTAACAATATCATCGAAGATTTTTTTTATCCGTAAGGGGATTTTTTTTCAAAAAAAGATACGGATATGAAAATTTATTTCTAACATTGTACCCATCAAATTTAAATGATCTTTTTTTAATTATTCACCTATGAAAATTTATAATACGAATCAAATCAAGAATTTAACCCTGCTTGGGAGTACCGGTGCGGGCAAAACCACGCTGGCGGAGGCGATGTTGTTTGAAGGCAAAGTGATTGAGCGTCGTGGCGAAGTGGAGAACAAAAATACCGTGTCGGATTACAGCGATGTTGAGCGCGAAAACGGCAGTTCGGTATTCGCTACGGCGCTCTATGCCGAATTTAATGACAAGAAACTCAACTTTATCGACCCGTCAGGCTCCGACGATTTCGTCAACGGAGCCGTTGCTGCGCTTTCCGTTGCTGACACCGGCGTGATCGTTATCAATGCACAGCACGGCATCGAAGTAGGTACGGAAATCCACCACCGCTATCTGGAAAAGTTCAAAAAAGGATGCGTGCTGGCGATCAATCAGCTGGATCACGAAAAAGCCGCTTTTGACAAAGTGATGGAAGAGGCTGTCGAACGGTTTGGGAAAAATGTCACCATCATCCAGTATCCCGTGAATGAAGGGACGGGCTATGACGCTTTTATCGACGTGCTGTTGATGAAAAAGTACAGTTATACGGGCGGTAAGCCGGAAATATCCGAAGTGCCTGCCGACCAAAAAGAACGCGCCGAAAAACTGCGCGGGCAACTCATTGAAAAAGCCGCTGAAAACGATGAAGGCTTGATGGAGATTTTCTTCGACAAAGGATCGCTCACCGAAGATGAGATGCGCAAAGGCATCACGTTAGGGTTGATTCAGCGCGGCATTATTCCTGTGGTATGCGTGTCGGCAAAGAAAAACTACGGAGTGGCGCGCATGATGGAATTTTTTACGCGCGTACTGCCTTCGCCCGACGAAGTAGCCATGCCGGTTGATATTGCCGGCAACGAGGTAAAGTGCGACGCTTCGCGACCGGCGTCGGCATTTGTCTTCAAATCTGCAATTGAGCAACATCTGGGCGAAATCAACTATTTCAAGGTAATGTCGGGCGAAATAGTCGAAGGCATGGACATTGTGAACAACAAAACCGGCAACAGAGAACGCATCTCCCAACTGTTTGTCACAGCGGCCAAAAACCGCCAGAAAGTCGCCAAACTCGTTGCCGGCGACATCGGTTCCACCGTCAAGCTGAAGGGCGTACGTACGGGACATACGCTGGCTGCAATAGGCAACGGCGTGGAATTTCCGCCCGTATTGTTCCCCGAACCAAAGTTCCGGACAGCCATCAAGGCGGTGAACGAAAATGACGAAGAAAAACTGAACGAAGCGCTCCAACGGATGAACATGGAAGATCCCACCATCCTCATTGAATATTCCAAAGAATTGAAACAAACTATCTTATCCGGACAGGGCGAGTACCATTTGAACATCGTGAAATGGCATCTGAACAATATTTTCAAGATTGCCGCCGAATTTATCACCCCAAAAATCCCTTATCGCGAAACCATCACAAAGGTGGCGCAGGCGGATTACCGGCATAAAAAGCAGTCAGGCGGCGCGGGACAGTTCGGCGAAGTGCATCTGGTGATAGAGCCTTACGAAGAAGGGCAGCCCGACCCGACCATGTACAAGGTAAACGGGAAGGAAATCAAGGTGTCTGTCCGTGATAAGGAAGAACATAATCTCCCGTGGGGCGGCAAGTTGGTGTACTACAACAGCATCGTCGGCGGCAGCATTGATACGCGCTTCATGCCCGCTATCCTGAAAGGCGTGATGGAAAAAATGGAAGAAGGGCCGCTGACAGGTTCGTATGCCCGCGACATCCGCGTAACGGTGTACGACGGCAAAATGCATCCGGTGGACTCCAACGAAATATCGTTCCGTCTGGCGGGGCGCAACGCTTTCCGCGAAGCCTTCAAAAACGCCACTCCCAAAATCATGGAACCAATATATAATGTAGAGGTGTGGGTGCCTGCCGACCGTATGGGCGACGTGATGAGCGATCTGCAAACCCGTCGAGCCGTTGTACTGGGTATGACCAGCGAAAAGGGATTTGAAAAAATCACAGCCCGTGTACCTCTGGCGGAAATGAACAGATACTCCACCTCGTTGAGTTCCATCACCGGCGGACGCGCCATGTACTCCATGAAATTCGCCGAATATGCACAAGTGCCCGGAGATATCCAAACCGAACTGATTAAAGCCTTTGAAGCGGACGACAAAGAGGAATGACAACAAGTCGGTTTGCTCATGAAAACAGGCAACAGCCTGTGGAACAGATCGATTATTCGCCTAATGCGGAGGCAATGGTTTGGGCGGCCAGACGTCCCGACGCAATGGCGCGTACCACCAGTGAAGCGCCTGTTGTGGCGTCGCCCGCCACAAACACGTTATTCACCGATGTAATATTAGGCGCCACGCTTTCCACATTTCCGCGGCTGTCATATTTCACACCGAGCGCGTCCGGCAAACCCTCATGAACGGGGTGTACAAAGCCCATGGACAACAGTACCAGATCGGCTTTGATTTGTTCCGTCCTGCCTGTCTCTTTCATGACCGGACGCCCGTTGCTGTCTTTCGTCCATTCCACTTGCGCCACTTCCACGCCCGTCACTTTCCCCCCGTCGCCGATGAAACGCTTGGTGGCAAGACTCCAGCGGCGCGTGCAACCTTCCAGATGGGAACTTGAGGTTTTCATTATGTTGGGATAAGATGGCCACGGCGTATCCGGATTCTCATGTTCTGGAGGCTGCGGCAAAATTTCTATCTGCGTGATTTCTTTAGCGCGATGCCTTACCGATGTGCCCACGCAATCCGACCCCGTATCGCCGCCGCCGATGACCAGCACATGTTTGCCTTTGGCGGAAATTTTGTACTCTTCGGGAATGAGCGCCCCGCTTACAATGCGATTCTGCTGCTGCAACAGTTCGAGCGCGAAATATATCCCTTTCAGTTCTCGTCCTTCTACGGGTAAGTCGCGAGGTTTCCCCGCCCCTATGGCAAGACACACCGCATTATATTCTTTGAGCAATTGACGGGCGGTGACGTCCACGCCTACATTTACCTCTGTTTTGAACACAATGCCTTCCGCACGGAGTATATTTATCCGCCTGTCAATCACTTCCTTGTTGAGCTTAAAATCGGGAATACCCAACCGTAGCAGTCCGCCGATAAACTCATCTTTTTCAAACACCGTCACATTGTACCCTTTACGGTTCAACATATCGGCAGCGGCAAGTCCGGCGGGTCCAGAGCCTATCACCGCCACTTTTTTGTCCGAACGTTTGCGGGGCGGGCGCGGCTTGATGTATCCTTCCTGAAAAGCGCGTTCGGCAACGGCAGCCTCATCCTCGCGAATGGTCACGGCTTCGCCGTTGAGGGACAGCACGCAACTTTTTTCGCACAACGCGGGACAGATACGCCCCGTAAATTCGGGGAAATTATTGGTGACTGTCAGCCGTTCATAGGCTTCTGCCCATTTGCCTTTCGACAACGAATCCTGCCATTCGGGCATGAGGTTGTCCAGCGGACATGCCCAATGACAGTACGGCACACCACACTCCATACAGCGTGACGCCTGCAAAATGCGATCATCGCTGTTGAGGGTCTGTTCTACTTCCCCAAAATCGGAAATACGCTCCAAAACAGGCCTATACCCCGCCTCCTTGCGGGAAACAGTTAAAAATGCTTTTGGGTTACCCATCTCTTTCTGTTTTTTGTTCGGATATGTCAACGCACTGATTTTTAACTCACCAAATTCATTACGGCATATCCTGTGATGCGTCAAAGATAAATAAAAAATCCAAAACTGCAAAAATTTTCAGTCGCCGCAGTGCATTTCAAATTATCGCGCATGTTATCGTCAGCCGTCCGGATTGCTCCGTTTCTGCCGGATTTCCAAAACTTGTCGGAGTTAAGAATGTATCAAAAAAATCTTCAAAAAGAAAAACGTATGCAAAAAATGATTATTTTTGCTGCTGTTTAAAAAACATATAAAAAATATGAGTCGTCATTCTATGGACACCGTCGCACTTTCGCCGAATGCTTCGGAACTGTTTCCGGCTGCTTTTGCATTTTTTATTTTATCAATATCATAATTTATCAATAAATTTAAAATTCCCCATTATGGGATCATCTTACCTTCCCCGCAAAGACAGAGAGCTTCTCGTATGGACAGTGAACTTTCTCAAGCATCTGTTCCCGTCGCTGGCGCGGTTCACTTTCCCTTACGACGAGTTTGCACAGAAACGCGAAACTGCTGAAGAGCCTGCCACGCGCACCAAACCGGCAGACATGGGCGAATTGATTCATTCGACGTTCGACACGCACACGCCCCTTATCCTTACCTTTAAGGAATCGGAACGCGGCAAAACCCTCTGGTTCTCCGCCCGTCGGGAAAATGCCTGCGGCGAAAAAGGACACTGGGGAGAAATCCAGAGCGTTATTATCCCGTAAATAATTGAAAAATGAAAGTCGGCAACGTCAATTATGCCCAAACAATCCGAAATTAATGTAATTTTATACCAAAACGGCAAACATTGTTTCTGCGTTTCATCCTCTTTCCCTTTTCTCTGATATACGGCGTTATCACCGGCATCAGGAACATGCTGTATGACCGGCGCCGACTGCCTTCCGTACGGTTTGACAACGTGGCGGTCATTTGTGTGGGCAATATTACCGTTGGCGGGACGGGGAAAACGCCGCACGTGGAGTATCTGATACGGCTGCTTTCGCCGCGTTACCGCATGGCGGTGCTCAGTCGCGGATACAAGCGAAAAACCAGAGGTTTTATGCTGGTGGAGACCTGTTCCACAGCCCGTGAAACAGGCGATGAACCATGCCAGATCAAACAGAAATACCCGCATATTCCTGTTGCCGTCGATGCCGACAGGGTACACGGCGTAAGGAAACTGCTGGAGATGTATCCCGACCTTCGGGTTATCCTGCTGGACGATGCTTTTCAACACCGTCGCATCACGCCGTCGCTCTCCATCCTGCTGGCGGACTACCGCCGTCCTTTATACCGCGACGGGATGTTGCCGGGCGGCAGATTGCGTGAATGGGCTTGTTTTGCCCGCAGAGCCGATATGATGATTGTAACCAAAACGCCCGACCTTTCCGAACAGCAACAACGCGCCATTGCAACGCGCTATGCGCGTATTTTCCCGAAAAGCATCTATTTTTCCCGTATTGTCTATGGCACTCTGTGTCCTGTTTTTCCCGATGTGCCGCCGTTTCCGGAGCATCAACCCGCTCAGGTTGCGTTATTGCTGGTAACAGGTATTGCGTCGCCACAACCGCTGGGACATCACCTACGACCGCGTGTGGCAGCCCTGCACACCTTATATTATCCCGACCATCATGCGTTTACGCGACAGGATGTGGAAACCGTCACCGCCCGTTTGCAAGGCATCCCATTTGCACGGAAATATGTCGTCACTACGGAAAAAGACGCGGTGCGCTTTCGTCAAACGGATATTCCCATTGCGCTTCGTTCCTGTCTTTATTACGTCCCTATTACGGTAGAACTTACGGATGAATCTGCTTTCGTTGAGGCGCTGAACAGCGTGAGTTCTTCGGGCGGCACGCTATCTATATAGCGTTTTTTGCCCGCATTTTCCGATTGTCCGTTGCGGATGAAAATATCGGCGGACTTGGTGTATGTGTCGTCGCGTTGGCTGTCCAGCACCAGCAGATAGCCCATGATGATGTTGCCCGCCATCTCTACCAGACGTCGTGCGTGGAAATCAAGATATTCGCTGTCTTTTGCCTCTATTATCCATGCCGTCGCCGTTTCATATTCATCGGTCATTTCTTTCAGGATGGAACGAAATTTTCCCAATTCGGGCTTCAATTCGGCGGTTTCATACACTTCGCGTATCTGTTTCAGGTATGCGCCCGTGGTCACGCCCCGTATCGCCGCCACCACCTGCAACTGTGTGGTTCCTTCGTAGATGGAGGTGATGCGTGCATCGCGGTAAATACGTTCCACAGGGTAGTCTTTCATGAAACCGGAGCCGCCATGAATCTGGATGGCGTCGTAAGCCAGCCGGTTGCAATATTCGCTTGCCATGCCTTTCAGTAACGGAGTGAAGAAGTCCGCCAGCTTCCGGTATGATTTCAGTTCCTCCTTTTCCTCTCCGGTAAGCGCCCGTTCGGCGGAGATATGCTCCAGCGTTTTATAAATATCTACGAACCGGCAAGTTTCATACAGTAACGTACGCGAGGCATCCAGTTTGGCTTTCATGTTTGCCAGAATTTCGTACACTGCGGGAAAATCAATGATGGCTTTCCCGAACTGTTTCCGTGCTTTGGCGTATGCCAGCGCTTCGCGATAAGCGGCGTCTGAAATACCCACCGATTGAGCGCCGATGCCCAGCCGGGCGCCGTTCATCAGCGCCATCACATATTTAATCAACCCAAGCCTGCGCGAACCGACCAATTCGGCAGGAGCGTCCTTGAAAACGAGTTCGCAGGTGGGCGATCCGATGATACCGAGTTTATGTTCAATGCGGCGCACTTTCACGGCATTATTGCTGCGATCGTAGATGAACATGGACAATCCGCGTCCGTCGGTAGTACCTTCTTCCGAACGTGCCAATACCAGCGCGATGTCTCCATCGCCGTTGGTGATAAAGCGTTTCACGCCGTTGAGTACCCACGAACCGTCGGGTTTCAGGGTGGCTTTCAGTTGTACCGCCTGCAAGTCCGATCCCGCATCAGGCTCCGTGAGATCCATAGCGCAGGTTTCTCCATTGCACACACGCGGCAGGAAACGCTCTTTCTGCGATTCGTCGGCAAACTCGTTGATGGTTTCCGCACAGTCCTGCAAGCCCCAAATGTTCACAAAGCCGGCGTCGGCACGTGATACCATGTCGGCAGCCATGGAATAAGGCACAACAGACAAATTCAACCCACCATATTTGCGCGGCAGCGTGATGCCCATCAAATTTGCCTGTCGCAACACATCAAGATTTTGTTGCGTTCCCCGCGCATACACCACATGATTGTCCACCACCTGCGGTCCCTCAACATCCACCGATTCGGCATTTGCAGCAACCACGTCGCCGCAAATCTCCCCAATCACTTCCAAAACCTTATCATAACTGTCTATCGCATCTTCGTAGTTGAAAGGCGCGTAGTCAAATTCATCTTTTTCCGCATAATCCCGTTCGCGTAACTCAATCACTCTTTTCATGAGGGGATGCGTCAGATGAAATCTCAAATCCTTGTTGTCCGTATAAAAATTAGCCATTTTGGGTATTTTTTGAGGGCGCAAAGGTACAAAAAATCATGAAATTTCCAAGTGCGAAAAAAATCATGACCATCAAGGTGGGTGCGGTGATACACTTGATAGTGAAATTTGTGAGGTATAGTGGAGCTGACGGGAGTCGAACCCGTGTCCAAACAAGAAACAAATATGTTTTCTACATGCTTATCCGTTTATTGGTTTTCGTGAGAAAGCCGGCAAACGGCTGCCTACTTTCACCTTATCCTCTAAATTTTTGCTACAACCGCGAGGAGAGGTTGTAACTATTCCGGTCTCACGAGCGCCCCCGGATCGCAAACCGCCGGACAGGGTTTGCGGGAGACGTCTTGTCCCGCACCTTGTGCAGGATAAAGCGCTGATCTACTGTGATTCGATCAGGCAGCAAGAGCGTAAGTGTTTTCGCCTTTTATTGTTTTGTGACCCGGATTTACGAGACATATCACTTGGCTCGGCATGCTTACAATACCCATTTACCTTGCTGTCAAAACCAA
>JAISWE010000199.1 GCA_031271175.1 Bacteroidales bacterium
CCCCGCACAGGACTATCAATTCCTCTACGATGCGGGCGTGGTAGCCATCTTCGGCCCAGGCACTTCGGTATCGGCAGCAGGAAAAAAAATCCTCGAAATACTGATACAAACGGTGTGACTCCAACAAAACATCCCCGAATGGTATTTTTTTCAAATTTTGAACTAATTTTGCAGCAACTAAAAAATCGATTCAAATGAAATTGTTAGAAGGTAAAACAGCCGTTGTTACCGGCGGCGCTCGAGGAATAGGCAAAGCGATTGCATTGAAACTCGCTTCGCAGGGAGCAAATATTGCCATCACCGATTTGGCTTTAGACGACAAATCGAAGGCAGTGGAAGCGGAACTGGCTTCGTATGGCATAAAAGCCAAAGCTTATGCTTCCAACGCCGCCCATTACGAAGACACGAAAAAAGTAATCGCCGAAATAGCCCGTGAGTTCGAAAAAATAGATATTCTGGTGAACAACGCCGGCATCACAAAGGACGGCGCCTTGAAGCGCATGACGGAAGAACAGTGGGATATGGTGATAGCCGTGAATCTGAAATCGGTGTTCAATTTCACGCAAGCCGTGCAGCCGTACATGTGGAAACAGGGAGCGGGCAGTATCATTAACATGAGTTCGGTGGTAGGCGTATCGGGCAATGCCAATCAAGCCAACTATGCGGCGTCGAAAGCGGGCATTATCGGTTTTACCAAGTCGGTGGCCAAAGAAATGGGAACGCGCAATATCCGGGTTAATGCGATTGCACCGGGATTCATCGAAACGGAGATGACCGCCGCGCTGCCCGAAGAAGTGCGGAAAGGCTGGAATGAAAAAATTCCGCTTCGCCGCGCCGGAACGGTCGAAGACGTTGCCAACGTTGCCCTGTTCCTCTCAGCCGACCTTTCATCCTATGTGAGCGGTCAGGTTATCAACGTATGCGGGGGAATGAATACCTGATGAATGTCCACCTTTCAACCCCATTGCAATGGAAATCAAAGTAGAAAGCAGAATAGGCGTATTGAACCAGGTGGAAGAATGCGTGTACGCATTTGTTTCCGACTGCAATAACTTCAATTCTTTAGCCGATCGCGCACCTGTCAGAGAATGGGTGTCGGACAGAGATTCGTGCAGTTTTTCCGTAGAAGGCATCGGCCATCTTGCCTTTCGGGTTGTGAACAGGGACCCCAGCAAAACAGTGAAATTCGCCATTGACAATCCGCAGGTCGAAAACATCTTTCTGTGGATACAATTGAAAAACGAAGGACTGAACAGCACCCGCATCAAACTGACCACCAAAATGGACGTCAATCCGATGCTTAAAATGTTTATCTCCAAACCCCTGAGACAGGCCTTAGACACGATAGTGGATACACTCGAACAGTATTATTCCCATTGATATGGAAAATACGCAAAGATTACAGTCGCTGGATGCCCTGCGGGGATTCGACATGTTTTGGATTATCGGCGGCGCGGGAATATTCAAAGGACTTGCCGCGCTGACCGGATGGGGTGTGCTGGAATGGTGGGCATCGCAATTGGATCATGTCTCGTGGCACGGATTCGCTTTTGAAGACATGATTTTCCCACTTTTCCTGTTTATTGCAGGCGTTTCTTTTCCCTTTTCGATGGCCAAAAGCCGGCAAAAGGGAATCAGCCGCGAAAAACTATATCTCCGCGTCATCAGACGGGGGGTTGTGCTGATCTTGCTGGGGCTGATTTACAATAACCTGCTGGCTTTTGATTTTGAAAACCAGCGTTATGCCAGCGTATTGGGACGTATTGGACTGGCCTGGATGCTGGCCGCCCTTATTTATATCAACACCTCGAAAATATCCGCGCGGGCAATCTGGCTGGCTGCTCTACTGATCGGCTACTGGCTGTTGCTTGCCCTTGTGCCTGCTCCGGATTATCCCGGCGCCGAACGTTTTTCGATGGAAGGTAACTTTACGAGCTACTTCGACCGCCTGTTCCTGCCCGGAAAACTCTATCGGGAGATACACGATCCCGAAGGTTGGCTGGGCACTGTTCCCGCTGTCGGTACGGCGATGCTCGGCATGATGGCCGGTCAACTCCTGCTGCGAAATAAAAACGGATGGAACGGGCTGAAAAAATGCGGCGTCATGGCCGCCGCCGGAACCGGCCTCATCCTGATAAGTCTGCTGTGGAACACGATCTTTCCCATCAACAAAAACCTGTGGAACAGTTCCTTTGTCTGTCTGGCAGGCGGAATCAGTCTGCTGCTGCTGAGTCTTTTCTATCTGGTCATAGACGTGAAAGGATACCAGCAATGGGCGTTCTTTTTCAGAATAATAGGACTTAATTCCATCACCATCTATGTGGGACAGCGACTGATCAACTTCAAATCCACTTCCGGATTTCTGTTTAACGGTACGATCGGCTGGTTTCCCGAATCGTGGCATGCCTTTCTCAGCTCCACCGCGTATGTAGCTGTTTGCTGGCTATTTTTATACTTTCTCTACAAGCAAAAAATTTTTCTTAAGGTGTGAAAGAGGTTTATCGGTACAAACGGGTTCTGACCATTGCGGGGAGTGATCCGAGCGGAGGCGCCGGCATACAGGCCGATCTGAAAACGGTGTCGGCGTGCGGGTGCTATGGCATGTCGGCGGTTACGGCTGTGGTGGACGAGAATACGGCGGGAGTGTATGGCGTTCATCCGGTGCCGGTGCGTTTCGTTGAAGGACAAATCCGTTCCGTACTGGACGATATAGGCACAGATGCCGTCAAAATAGGCATGTTACACTCTTCAAGGCTGATTGTAGCCGTAAGGAAATGTCTGGAGGCATATTCCTTGCGCAATATCGTGCTCGACCCTGTGATGGTAGCCACTTCGGGCGACAGACTGTTACAGGAAAAAGCGATACATACTTTGAAAAAAGAATTGATACCTGTGGCTCGGATCATTACGCCCAACCTTCCGGAAGCCGCTATATTGCTTGGCGGTGAAATCAAGGAATCCGATTTTGTACGCGCCGCTCAAGCGCTGTCGTACAATCGCCGCGTGTCGGTGCTGTTGAAAGCCGGTCATCTATCCGGTGATACGGTAACGGATGTTTTCTACAATGCGGAAGACAATACTGTCGTTAAACTTGCGTCCCCACGCATCGATACCCGCAACACACACGGAACAGGCTGCACGCTCTCCTCGGCAGTGGCGGCTTTTCTTGCCCGTCAACTGCCGCTGACGGAAGCCGTCCGGCGGGGAAAAGAGTATATTCATCAGGCTATCAAAACGGGAGCCGCTTACACCACAGGCACAGGTCACGGACCTGTGCATCATTTCTTCGGATGGTGGAAATAAGTTCCTCCCTGTTTCGTTGAAAAGTGGAGCTGACGGGAGTCGAACCCGTGTCCAAACAAGAAACAAATCTGCTTTCTACATGCTTATCCATTTATTAATTTTCGAGAGAAAGCCGGCAAACGGCCGCCTACTTTCACCTTATCCTCAAAAATTTCGTTGCCGCCGCGAGGAAAAACGACAACTATTCCGGTCTCACGAGCGCCTCCGAATCTCAAACCGCCGGACAGGGTTTGCGGGAGACGTCTTGTCCCACACCTTGTGCAGGATAAAGCACTGACCTACTATGATTTGATCAGGCAGCAAGAGCGTAAGTGTTTTCGCCTTTTATTGTTTTGTGACCCGGATTTACGAGACATATCACTTGGCTCGGCATGCTTACAATACCCATTTACCTTGCTGTCAAAACCAA
>JAISWE010000032.1 GCA_031271175.1 Bacteroidales bacterium
TTGCTCCGGCAACTATTCCCGAATATCCGCTCAACGACAGGAATTTTGTCGAACGTTCCATCATTGCGCGTATTTGTTTGAGGTCTTCTTTATTCTGATTCATGACAAAAGTACTTTGAGATGCAAAGTAACATATTATATTTTAATTCTCCAAATTTTTTTCAAAAAAAATTATGATTACTTCATATTTTTATTCCAAGCATCAGGATATCATCTACTTGAGGAAGGTCTCCTTTCCATTGTTCGAGCGTAGTTTCCAGAATTTTCTTTTGGCAGGACATGTTTTGCGTGTAGATGTCGAGCAGGAGTTTTTTCAGGTTTTTCTTTTTGAATTTTTTCAGATTGGGGCCGCCGAACTGGTCGCAGTATCCGTCGGAGCATAGATACAGTGCGTCTCCCTGCGTGAGCGGTACGATGTGCCTTGTAAACGGTTGTTCTTTTTCGTACAGTCCGATAGGCATACGGTCGGGCGGTATTTCCGTCAATTCTTCGGAGTGGTGGGTGGGAGCGCGCAACAGGAACAGCGGGATATTGGCGCCGGCGTATTCGATACGCGCCTTTTCCCAGTCGATGGCGCACAAAGCCATGTCCATGCCGTCGCGTACCACTTCCATTTGTTTCAGCGATTTAATCACTTGTTCCCGCAGGAGGTTCAGAACTTCATCCACCTGCAAGTCGTAGTTTCTAATGATTTCATTAAGGAAGGAAACGCCGAGTATGCTCATAAATGCTCCCGGCACGCCGTGTCCCGTGCAGTCGGCGACGGCTACGATGGTTTTGTTTTGCTTTGCCGTTACCCAGTAGAAATCGCCGCTTACGATATCGCGTGGTTTGTACAGCACGAAATAATCGTTCAGAATTTCGTTGACCTGTGAAACATCCGGCAGCAGCGCGGTTTGAATCCGTTTGGCGTAGATGATGCTGTCGGTGATTTCTTCTTTCTGCTGTTCCACTTCGTCGTACAGGCGCAGGGCGTTCTCGGTCTGCCAGTGCAGTTCGACGGTTGTTTCATCCAGTGCAAGCGCTTGTTGTTCTATTTCATGCTTTTTCTGTTCGAGTATCTGCATGATTTCGTTGTTTTCACGATGATGCCGTTCGATTTGTTCGTTTTTCTGCATCAGCAGGCTGTGGGCTTTTCGGTGCTTCATGTACAGTAAAGTCATCATAACGGCATACAGCAAAGCCACTATCACCAATATGATCAGTGTGGTGTTTTCAAGTTTGAGGTCTTTCAACTGTTCTTCCATAAAAGTAAGCATAATCCGATTCATTTCAACGATAGGGCAAGTTTTTTTCTGTTTCTCCGGTACGGGACTGCATCTGTTGCTCCAAGTATTTCAGGTCGATTCGTCCCTGATCGATATATTCCCGCCACAGGCCTTTGCCGTTGAGTTCCGCGTACAGCAGTTTGTCAAGGTTTCCGGCATCGGGTGCGGGCGATGCCACCAGCTTGCCTTCCGGATTGATGAAGAAACAGGTGGGAAAAATCCGTACATCATAATCTTTCAGCACTTCGGGCTGGTGGGCAAAGTGAAGGTAATCCCACAGATAGCCGCTTTTGCTGCGGAAATTGCGCATATTGTTGAAACTTTCATCAGCCGAAATAATTACGATGCGCAACCATTGATGGTGTATTTTGTACAGTTCCTTTAAAATTTCGTACTGGCTGAGGCATACATAATTTTGCGTGGTGCAGAACATGAGGTAAACGTATTTTCCCTTGTAGCTGTCCGGTGAAACGAGCACACTGTCCTGATTGTAGAGGGAAAAAGCGGGAGGAGCATAGCCTTTCAGCAGTTTGGTAATTTTTGATCTGAGCTGTCGGCCTGTTTCCCTGTGTCCGGCGATGGCGCTTCTCTCGCATATCGAATCCAGCACCGTCAGCAATGCCGGACGGGAAAAGCGATCGGAATAGAACTCGTCGTAGAGGTTTTTGAGCATCACCATCTCCAGCAGGCTGTCGCCGGCAAAAGTTCCCCCGGCTTTCAGTAGTTGCCGCAAGCCGGACAGTGATTTTTGCCGGTTGATGACATCGTATATGGCGTTGCCTTCCCGCGTGCGTCCGAAATACATGAAATAGTCTTTGTAGGTCAGGTTGAACAGTTCCATGTAGGCCTCGTTGTCGTACAGCACCGGTTTTCCGGAAAAGAAGGCGTTGGAGATGGATCGGACGTTTTCCTGTCGGACGTAATGGAGCATTCCGTAGCGATAGCTCATGTATTGGTTGAAATAGTCGTTTTGGGTGGGTGGAAAACGCTGCTTGAAAGCGTCAATCACCGAGTCGATGCGGAAAGTTCGGTGTTTTGCGATAGCTATCGCCACGCTGTCGTGCAGCGGATAGTATGCTTCGTCAAAGCGGATAGAGCAATGGTTCGGTTCCTGCTCCGGAGGAACAGGATTCCCGTTTGCGTCCCTGCATTCCAGTATGCGGAGATAGATCTGCCATTCCTCAAAAAATGGGCTTGCCGCTTCTTCCGCTGTCTTGTCGGTACGTGGCGGCAGGGCTACCCGGTAGCTCATCCCCGGCTCAACCAGCAAACGCGCTTTGAAAATGCCGAGGCGCATCCATACAGGCCTGATATTGACGGCTTCCCACTCAAACCTGAAATGGCCGTTGTCCTCTACCTTGCATTGGGCGGTGGTTATTTCCGAACGACTGATAAGATTGTCGACACAGTGGATTTCCAGCGTCTGTCCGGCATAGTCGGGAGCATTGCCTGCAATGGCCACCGTTTGGGCAGACAGGGGAAACGAACCGGCCCAGGTAGCAAAAACGACAAAAACAACGCCTGCAATTCTCATGGCGTTTGCAAATGAAGATATTCCTGAATCCGGATGTTCCGGGGGACAAATTTGGAAACGTCGCCGCCGAAGCGCAACACCTCTCTTACCACCGACGAGTTGATGGAAGTATGCTCCGGCAAGGTCAGCATAAAAACGGATTCCACCTCGGGCAGCATGACCTGATTGACTTGGGCGATGGACTTTTCATACTCGAAATCGATCGATGTCCGTAAACCCCTCAACATGAAATGCGCCCCCACCCGACGGCAAAAGTCAATGGTCAGGTCGTTGTAGCATTGCACCTCTACTTTTTCGTTGTCGGCAAAAAGCCGGCGAATCATTTCCAAGCGTTGCCGTCCTGTAAAGAAGGCTGTTTTGCTGTTGTTGTCGCCGATGCCGACAATGATTTTGTCAAACAAACCCATTGCACGCATCACAACGGACTCGTGTCCCAAAGTAAACGGATCGAACGATCCGGGAAAAACTGCGATCCTGCTCATAACAAATACATATTTCCGCTTTCCGGTCAAGCGTTACAAAGTTACAAAAGTAATCATTTATCCTGTTTCGGACAAAGTCGATGAAGAAAAAGTACAAATATTTTTTGTATTACACCATTTTTTATCGGCGCTGCTTTCGGCCAATCATCTATTCTTTCATGGCAGGGAGCGGCGCCTGTCGATCATCTCCCTTATCAGTCCGACGGTACCGTCGATGCCCAAAAAAGATGCGTCAATAGAGAAATGATAGGAAGAAGACATGCCCCATTCCTTGTCCGTATAGTATTTGTAGTAGGAAGCGCGCGACCTGTCGGTCTTCTTCATCAGTTCCATCGCTTCTTCCTTCGTTACCTGCTGTCTTTCAATGATGTTGCGGATGCGATTTTCCGAGTTGTTGTGGATAAAGAGGCTTAACAGGCCGGGATCGTCGCGCAGCACATAATCTGCGCAACGTCCCACCAGCAGGCATGACCCTCCCCTGTCGGCAATGCTTCGGATAGCATTGCTCTGGAAGAGAAACAGATGCTCGTTCGACAAAATATCCGGATAAGGCGCATAGAAGCCCATGTTGGGCAATCCTGCGGAAAAAGCATACGCAAGCCCGCCCGTAGAAGGTTTTTCATCCGCTTTTTCAAAAAATTCGCCGGATAATCCGCTTTCTCTGGCTGCTTCCGCAAGCAGTTCCTTGTCGTAATAGGCAATTCCAAGTTCATCGGCCAGCCGCCGGCCTATCACGCGGCCCCCGCTGCCGAATTGCCTTCCGATGGTAATAATGGTTCTTTTCATGATGATAATGATTTAGGAATAAAAGGTTTTTTTCTTGAAGGAGTTGATCGCCTGCATAAACATGACGGAAGTGAGCACCGCCGAAATAGTGTCGGCAATCGGAAGACTGAGCCAGACGCCCGTCGTGTGCAAAAAAGTAGGCAGCACCATCAGACAGGGTACCAGGAAAATCAGTTGCCGCGCAAGCGACAGGAATATGGCCGTCTTCGGTTTCCCCGTGGACAGGAAAAAATTAGTGGCTACCATCTGAAATCCGACCAGAGGAAAAACAGAAAAGACAATCCGTATGCCATACACACAGACTTCAATCAGTTCGGCATCGGGAGTGAACCAACCAACGATGAAGCGCGGCGCCAGCTGACAGATGAAAGCGCCGAAAGTGGTTACGCCTACCGCCCAGAAAATGGTAGCGCGGGTAACCGCGACCACCCTTCCGAAACGCCGTGCGCCGTAATTGTATCCCGCAATGGGCTGCATCCCCTGATTCAAGCCCATCACCACCATAATAAAAAGGAACAGAATCCGGTTCAAAATACCGTACGCACTCACCGCAATATCGCCATCCCACTGTTTCAATCCGCGCGTGATAAGAATCACTACCAGGCAGGAGCAGATGTTCATCAGAAAGGGCGACAGTCCGATGGACAGGATATCCTTCACCAGTTCGGATTTCAGACGGAAGATGCTTTTGCGCAGGCTGATCACCTGTTCGGGATTCATCAAATAAACGATTTGGAGCGCCAGTGATACGGCCTGCGCAATGACGGTCGCCCATGCCGCCCCACGGATACCCCAGTGAAACCCGAAGATAAAGACAGGCGCCAGCGCACAGTTAATAAGCACCGATAGAAGTGTAATATACATCGCCGTCCGCGGATTACCTCCCGACCGGATAATGGCGTTAAGACCGAGATACATGTGAGTGATCGCATTGCCTGCCAGAATAATGTGCATGAAGTCGCGGGCATAGGGCAGCGTATGCTCGCTGGCGCCGAAAAAATACAGGACCGGATCAAGAAAAGGAAAGCACAGCACGGAAAAGGAAATGCCAAGTATGATATTAAGCACAAGCACATTGCCAAGTACGCGATTGGCATTTCTGTAATCTTTTTGTCCCAACTTGACGGATATGACGGTGGACGCCCCAACGCCCACCAGCGAACCAAACGCGGCGGCAAGGTTCATCAGCGGAAAGGTAAGCGTAATACCGGCAATCGCCAGCATCCCCACACCGTGCCCGATAAAAATGCTGTCCACTATGTTGTACAGCGACGAAGCCGTCATTGCCACAATAGCCGGCAGCGCGTACTGCTTCAGTAGCTTGCCTACAGGCTCCGTCCCCAGTACCAGAGGTGATTTTTGTGTGTTCATGACATAGTCCTATCAAAAATCATGCTAAACAGGAAGAATTAAGAATTAAGAATTAAGAATTAAGAGTTAAGAGTTAAGAGTTAAGAATTGCGTCAGATCGTTGTTGCGCAGGGGAGAAGACGAGGCCACACCGCCGGAGGTGGCCTCGTGCAGCATCTCCAACACGCCGGCCAGTTTCTCCGCAACGGAGAAATCTCTCACCCCTTTCTTCATCAGCCCGTCTATCACATCCAGTTTTTTTCTCCAGTCTATTATCTTGCCCAGTTGAACCCTAACTCCGTCATATTCACCTCGTCTATGACTGTAATAATTTGGGGAACAAAAGGATATAGGATTTAGATATTACTATTTTACAGGAAATAGCTACCTGACTTTTGCGGACTTAGGATTTAATCAAAATTTTTGGAAAAACCTGTAGAGTGTCATATTGTCGAAGTCAGGAATAGTTATTCATTGTTTATGCAAAGAAAAAGAAATAAAATCGATGTAACAAATGAAATAATTTTTTTTTTGAAAAAAAGGCGTTTCATCATCTGTGGGAAGGCTTATTTTTGAAAAAAAGGCGTTTCATCAGGTGATTTTTGTGTGTTCATGACATAGTCCTATCAAAAATCATGCTATAATGGACGGGCAATTATTAATTTTCAATTTTCAAATATTCATTTTCAACTTTCAACTTTCAACTTTCAATTTTCAATTGGTTTTTATTACCTTTATCATACGGTTGCTTTTGCCGATGCGTAACAGATACATTCCGGAAGGCAGGTCGGAAAAATCCACTTCATTTCCTTTCGTGGAAAACAGGAATGTTCCGGATACGTCGTAAACAAAGATCGTTTCGTTGCCGGTGATACGGGTGATACGCACTTTGCCGTCCGTGGGGTTGGGATAAACCGTAATGTCGTCACTGTCATCCTCTTCCTCGGCGGAAGGGTCTTCCTTTTCGCTGCCGGCATCTTTTTCCGGAATACTTACTGTGTGCGCTTCATTGGCGAGACAGCCGGCGGCGTCACGCACCTGCACGGTATATTGTCCCGCAGGGAGGGTATCGAACCGGCAGGTTGCAGCGGTTTCATACCGTACAATACTGTCGCCGGACAGCAGGAGCAGGCGTTCGACGGGCATGACGCCTCCCGTTGCCGCTGCTTCGATGCTGCCTGTCGCCTCATGAACCGTCACTTTCGTGATCCGGGGGTTGCGGTATTCTTTCAGCACGGCTTCACCCTGCAAGGTGCAGCCGTTGCCGTCGGACACCTCCACGCGGTACGTCCCGTCGGTCAGGGTGTCGCCCAGTATGAGGAAGACGCCCGACCGGTACGACAGCGCATCCGCGACCGTATCCGGCGGAGCGTCGTTGCGGAACCGGCGGGCGCTATAGGAGCCGCTGCCGCCGCTGACCATCGCCGCCACATAGCCGTTGGGACGTTCGCAAACCGGATCGAAGCGAATCATACTGTCGAGGCGCAGGGGCAGCGGCGCCACAACGGAGATACTGTCCAGCGTCACGGCAGGGCATGCATAGTGGGCGTCCTGCAGGGAAACAGCATACCTCCCCGCCCGCAGGCCCGGGACGGTATCGCCGCCATGCCGCCATTCGCCGTCATTGATGCGGTAACGCCATTCGCCGCTGCCGCCCCGAAGGTGTTGCAGCCAGATACGGCCGTCGTCCGCGCCGGCGCAGGTGATGTCGCTGTGGTAAGGCTGCGCAAAAACCTGTTCCGGAGAGAGGAAAGAAGTGTCGATGAACTGTTCGCTGCTGCTGACAACGGTGAAACCGTTCCGAAATTCCGTACCGTTCCTTTGCAGTGTCGCCCGAAATTCCGTTTTTCCCATCGGGGAAGGAGGCAGGCGGAAGGTCCACGTCTGCCCGCTGTACGTCATCGTGGTATCCGCCGTATGCAGCAAGACCTCGAAGCCCGGCTCCATTTTTTTCAATACAAGGGCAATGACGCCGGAATCGCTCGGACATACCGGTGCTGCAACGGAAAGGCCGTACTGCGCGAAACTGCCTTGCGCGAGGGTATAAATCGTCGCCCTGTCGCCGGTTTGGGCGTTGTATGCCTCCAGCGTATATTTGCCGGCGGGAACGGCAATACTCTCCTGCCGGAAGGAGGCTGCCACGCCATCCGCATGGCACATCCTGAAAACATAACCGTCAAACAGCGTATTGCCGTAAATGTCGTTCGTGCTGATGCGGTATTGATCGGCGGTGTAGCGGATTTTCAGGGTTCCCCGGAAATCCGGCCTGTCGATCACAACGGTGTCATACAACCGGTAGTTTTTATTTTCGGCGAGGATGACATACCGTCCGGCAGAAAGGTTGCCAGCGGTTACCGTACCCGACGCAACGGGATAAGAGACGTTATTGATATAGCATTTGCTGTCGCCCGCGGCATGGGTTAATTTTACCGTGATGCCGCCCTTGCCGTTGAGGGTGGCAGCATGGGCGACCGCGATATTTTCCACCGCAAAAATCTGAGAGGCTACTTCAACATCACTTTCCCGTGCGAAAAGTTCGTTACCCTGTTGAATGGAAACTTTATACATGCCTGCCGGCAAACCGCCGATGGTTTTGCCTGTGGCGGTGTAGCGGGTATAAGGCATATCTGCGCGTTCGGCGATGTAAGTTGCCGCTCCTGATATGCCCTGCGTGACGAAGGTCAGGCTGCCGTTGGGGGTTGGGGTAGTCTGGGGAGCGGCGCTTACGGAAGTGATGCCCTTGCCCGGAACACGGATGACAAAGCTCTGGCCGGGCAGGAAAGCGGCGTCCGTCAGTGTAATGAGGTTGTCACCGTAGTGCAGGCCATAAATATAAAAAGGCTGGTTGATTTTCAGTTCCGTTCCCTGCCGGTAGTAAGGAGGGGCGCCGCCGCCGAGGTAGGTGACGGTAGCCGTTGTACCGTTCAGGGTATAGCTCATTTGCGGGGTGGCGGGAGCGGTGACGGTGACCTCAAAAGGCTCGGACAGGCAGCCGTCGGCGTCGCACAACACCCACCTGCGCATTTGGTTAAGGACGATTTTGCCGCTGCTCACTTTGGTACCCAGCCGCTGCGACAGCCATGCCTTCCAATGAAAAAACCGGTATAACTCCGCCGTCTCTTCTATAGCCGCTTCGTCGTCAGCAAAATATTTATAAACATGGCCCGATATTTTGTCAATGTAAGTAAAATATCTTCCGTCGCCTGAAAAACAGATATTGGACGCCGCTTTGCCGGAAATATAAATGTAGGAAGAACTGTTCAGATAAGTGTGGATATTGTCCGAAAATATCACATTTCCGGTAATGGGATTAATTTTGGCGGTTGGTTTGCTATTTGTACTTTCAAAAATCGTGTAAAATTCGGAAGGCAATACTATCATTAAATGATCGTTGCCGTATGATTGTGTTGTCCTTACGACAGCAAAGCGATTTTCATCATTGTCAATGACATCCAGTAGTTCTATATCAAGCAAATGGCAATCCAGATCCGGAACAAATGTAGCTTTTTTTGCGTAATGATAATTATCATTGTAACTGCGGTCGTTAAATGGGGTGCCAAAGTGAAGGTATAACTCTTTAACGGTTGGCGTAGGAGGATAAGGGAAAAATTTACTGTATATATCGCTTGGCGTAACATCTCTACTGCACAACTGAGGCCATGTGTAAAGATTACATGTGCTATATGAAAACATTTCGTTCTGATATATTGTGATTTCCGACACCCATTGGCATTTCGGCCATATTCTTCCTATGGTAGAAGATGAAGAAATTCCTTCCGACATATCTGTTTTCCGAATGGCGAAAGGATGGGGCACTTCTTCCGATTCCCGTTCAATATGATACATGATTCCATCTTCGGAAACCGACTGTGTCCAAAACATATTCCAGTCGTGAGACATTGCCCATTCGCCTGTAATATCAACAGAGACAAGTCCGACGTTCCAGTAATAGGATAAAAAAAGCCATTCGCCATAATAACTGCGATAAATGTGGTTGTTGCTCGTATGGTCGATAGTAGTGCTGCGTATTGCATAGTTCGATATTTTGACGCCTGTCGGAGGGATACTTCCCGTGAGCGGCAGGCGGTACAGTCCGTCCTCATCATAGCGTTGATAGACGCACCACACGCCGTCGGGCGTTACCTCGAAGTGGATCACGTTTTCCGAGGGGATGAGCGCTTCCGTTGCAACGATGTTTTTGCCGTCGAGCGTGGCCTTGTACAGTCGGTAAACGTTGGTTTTTATCTGTTTGGAATACAGAAAAAACGATTCGTCTTTAGGCATGGCGATGCGGCTTACGCTTTCGTCCAGCAGCAGTCCCTGCTGCGTTTTGGCAAAGGCCAGCCGTGCGGCGCGGTTATTTTGATAGTTGGTGTTGAAATAAGTTTCAAATTCTTCGTTCAATTCTTCCTGCTGTTCGGGCGTCATTTCTTCGTAAACGGATGCGCCCGGTTCCCGGATGACGGCGATTGCGTCCGCGTCGGGGTTGTCGGCATCCAGCACCTGATACGGCAGGCGCGGATGGGTAACAAAGTCGGGGTTGTCGATGCGGAGCATGGCGAATTTGTGGAGTGTGTCGGGCAAATGGTATTTTACTCCGTTGATTTCATACGCTGCTTCCATCTGCGCTGCCGCCACGGGCAGGGGTCGGCGCGGAATGTCCACCTCATATACGTCGGTATTTTGCTGGGATACCCCGGTTTCCTGCAACTGCAAACGCCAGCTGCGGTTGTCCGGCTGCGAAAAGACGTCCGGCTGCGCAGGCGTGAAGCGGAACCACCTGTCCTTTCCACTGACAGGCGTCACGCTGCATTCCATTTGGCGGCCGGCGGCGGGGTCGGAGAGCATCCATGCGTAGCGTCCGCCGCTGCTGAGGGGCAGCTGCATGTAGCGTATGTCGGAAGCCTTGCCGGTGCAGAGGTCGAAGGACAGCAGACCGTCGCAGGCCGTGCGCCGTATTTCGCCCACGCTGAGCGAAAAGCCGGCGGGATAGAACTTGACGCTGTCTGTCATGACGTTCATAAGCGGAGCGTCGGGGCGCCCGTTGATCTGCTTTACCGAGCGGAATTTCAGCCACCGGCCCATCCGATCGCCGAAAGGCACGCCGCTCTGTTCCGCCAGTTGGGCGTAGCTGAGGTAGAGGGACGATGAGTGGTTCACCTCCGGCACGAAGGTTTTCCAGCCGTGGGGATCGGCGGGGTCTGTCGCCGTTACTTCCAGCAGCGTCCTGCCGGCGGCGGCCGGCAGGACTGTTCCGCTTACCGACAGGCGCAGGGGCGTGCTTTCGGCGGCCAGCAGTTTTTGGCCTGTTTCGTTGCGGAGCGTCAGGGGCAGCAGGCTTCGCAGGCCGGAGAGCATGCCGGCGGTGAGGGCGCTGCTTTTGTCCCTGTTGTAGATGTGGGAACCGTTGGCGTTTTCGATGTACATGAACTCGAAGGGGCCGGCGGCGCTCCGGTTGTGGTACATCCAGCTGTTGAGCGGGGTGATGGCGGGGGTGGAACGCAGGTAGCCGGCAACGGGCGTGTGGGGAATGCCCGACAGATTGCCCAGCCCCAGCGCGCTGTACGAGGGGATAAAGCAGTCGGGGCTTTCTTCGCGATAAGCGATGTCCAGTATCCCCATCACGTTAAATATCTTCGAAAGTTTGCCTTCGTCTTCCATAAAGTCCGTCAGGTTGTGCATTCCCTTGATGCTGCCGGGCGCATTGTCGATGGGGACGCCCCGTACGGTAACATCTTCGTCCTTGACGCTGCCCACATACACGGGGGCGTTTTTGATTTCAAAAAAGGGCGGCCACAGGGTGGGTACGACGTAGGGAATGGGGACGTTCACGCCGATGCGTTCGGAGAAGACCGTTGTCGCACTGCCGGAGGAAGGCATCGCCTTTATTCCCAACTCCATGGTTAACACGCCCATATCCAAATCGTCGAAGGATATACCTATTGATAGCAGGCAAGTGCGAAGGGCGGCATAGGCGCTTAGCAGCGCCGGCGCTGACAGCACAGTGCTGACAGCGCCGATATAGCCGCCCAGCAGGGTATTGCCCACGGCGAACAGCGCCGGATCGAGGGTAGTACGGTTCACCCACAGCAACTTCCCGCCGGATACGGCACCCTGCCCTACGCCCGTGCCGCTGCCCATGGAAATGGCCAAGCTGACGCATTGACGTGGAAAGCTGCCCAGCGACTCCAATTGCGTCAGATAGTTGTTGCGCAGGGGAGAGGGGCTGGCCACACCGCCGGAGGTGGCGGTATGATGGTAGAGCAGCATCTCCTGCGCCGCGTCGCAGCCCAGCTGCACGTCGGTGGCGGTGTGCAGCATCTCCAGCACGCCAGCCAGTTTCTCCGCAACGGAGAAATCTCTCACCCCTTTCTTCATCAGCCTGTCTATCACATCCAGCTTTTTTCTCCAGTCTATTATCTTGCCCAGTTCCAACATGTCGTCCATGTTGTCGGTCAGGGTGACGATCATGTGCTGGAAGCCCAGCGGGATATTGGCGCCCTCCTGCGGCGAATCCATGGAAACAAACAGCGCCGTGCGGTGTTCGTCGCCGTCGTGTTCCATTTTGGTAAGCGCATAGCGGCACAGCAGGCCGCCCATGCTGGCGCCTACTACCACCATCTGCGCGTCGGAAGGCATTTTGGCGACAATTTCGTTTTTGATAAAACCGATCAGTTCGTTGCCGTTATTGATAATAGATTCCGTACTGTTTACGCAACGGTAGCCGATGATATCGTAGCCTTGTTTTCGCAGATCATCTAAAAAGCCATTTTTGTTGGCGATATCATAGAGATAAACTAATTTTTTGCCGTTTTTATCTCGATCACCGTTATCGGTTGATACTTCACCTTCGGCTATCCTGATCGTATTTGCCGGGTCAAAGCCGGAAACAATTAAAAAAGTTCTTTTCAAGGCGTTATGGTGTGTCTCATTGGTTCTGTACCATATACCAAACGATCCTTCAAAAGGATGATCGATATACGGATAAGGCATAGGTCCTTTACCCAATGGAGGTACAGCAAGGATTAAACTCGTTTGAAGAAAAAATAATCCGGATAAAATTTTTAACTGTAAGCTTTTCATTTCGAAAAAAGTTAGAGGTAATTCATTTGTTCTGTATCCCATAATAGTTAAAGTAAACCTTTGCCGTATCAAAGCGTAAAGTTGTTTTTGCTTGTTGTAATGTTGTTATAGAAAAACCTCTTTGAGCAGATCCGGTACTATCCATTCCCCATCCTATCCAATAATATCTCTCCTCATCTGGAACTGCCACTCCGACACCGCTTTCCGTTACATCCTCACAATCTATTCGTATGGGAAATCGCACA
>JAISWE010000138.1 GCA_031271175.1 Bacteroidales bacterium
TAATAATTAATAATTAACAATTAATAATTGCGTCAGATAGTTGTTGAGGGTACGGCTCATTTGCCGATGAACGATTACGATAAACTCATCGGTCATCCGGAAATTTCCATTATCGGATATGTCACGGCGCCGGAAGAAGGCTGTTTCTTAGTGCCGGAACACGGCGACAAAATCGAAATCAGGGGAATGGAAAATCAAGACTGCTGATGTGGCAGTATCATGATGATACGCCAAGCCATAAACATGGCGGTTGTCATTTGGCATCAGGGAAGGACACATTGCAGGTTACGATCGCCAAATGCGTCGTCAATTCTACCGCAGGCAGGCCAATACTTGTTTTCGCGGATGCTATCCATCGGATAGGCTGCTTTTGCGCGGCTGTAGGAATGTTCCCACCGGTCGGCGACAAGCATTTCTTCGGTATGGGGGGCATTCTTCAGGAGATGGTCTGTTGCATCCGACTTTCCGGAAAGGACTTCCGCTATTTCTTCACGGATGGCGACAAGCGCAGCCGCAAATCTGTCCAGTTCCTGCAAACTCTCGCTTTCTGTGGGTTCTATCATGAGCGTGCCGGCAACAGGAAAGGAAAGTGTAGGCGCATGAAATCCGTAATCCATTAACCTTTTTGCCATATCGGTTGCCGTGATACCTGCTTCCTTGAAGTCCCGACATTCCAGAATCATTTCATGCGCCACTCTTTTGTTGGCATTGGCATACAGTATCTTGTAATAAGGTTGCAGTTTTGCCGCCAGATAGTTGGCATTGAGGATGGCCGCACAGGTTGCTTGCCGAAGTCCTTCGCCTCCCATCATGATGATGTAGGCGTATGCGATGGTCAGTATGCTGGCGCTGCCGTAGTGAGTTGCACCGACAGCCCTGATATTCTTTTCGTTTCCCTGTGCTGTGAGGGGATGTTGGGGCAAATAGGGTGTCAGGTGTTTGGCAACGCACACGGGTCCCATGCCCGGCCCTCCGCCTCCGTGCGGTATGGCAAAGGTCTTGTGCAGGTTGAGATGACAGACGTCGGCGCCTAAAAGGGCAGGATGCGTAAGTCCTGTCTGTGCGTTCATGTTAGCGCCATCCATATACACCTGACCGCCACAGCAGTGGATGATGTCCGTGATTTCCCTGATGCCTTCCTCGAAAACGCCATGCGTGGACGGATAGGTAATCATCAAAACGGCAAGGCGTTCCCTGTGTCTTTCTGCCAATTCTTTCAGTTGGGCAATGTCGATATTGCCTTTTCCGTCGTCGGGGACGGTAATAACTTCCATCCCTGCCATAGCCGCACTTGCCGGATTGGTACCGTGTGCCGAAGAGGGTATCAGTGTGATGCGGCGGTGCGCCTGTCCCGTATCGTTCAAATATCCTCTGATAATCATCAAGCCTGCATATTCGCCTGTTGCGCCGGAGTTCGGCTGAAAGGAAACCGCGTCAAGGCCGGTGATCACCGACAGTTGGTGCGACAGTTCGTCGATCAGCCGGTGGTAGCCGGCAGCCTGCGACTTCGGAACAAACGGATGGATGTTGCCGAAAGCAGGCCAGCCGAGCGCAAACATTTCCGTCGCTGCGTTCAGTTTCATAGTACAGGAGCCTAACGGAATCATTGCGTGCGTAAGCGATATATCTCTGCGTTCCAGTTTTTTGATATAGCGCATCATTTCTGTTTCCGAACGATACCGGTGAAACACGGCCTGTTTCATAAAAACGTCTTTTCTCAGCCGGTTTTCGGAAAGCGGCGCCGGCATTTCTGACGGGGTGTTTTGGGACGGATGTGCCTTAAAGATTGCGGCTATATCGTTCATATCGGTTTCCGTGGTTGTTTCGTCCAGGCTGATTCCGATGATGCCTTCGTCGTAGCGGAAATTGATGCCTTTTGCTTCCGCTGCCGTCCTAATGGCGTCGGCATGTTCGCTGCAAACCCGGATGGTCAGGGTGTCGAAAAAGTTTTCGTTGACGAAGACGAATCCTGACTTGGCGATTTGCCGGGCCAGCAGGCCGGTCAGGCGGCGGATGCGTTCAGCGATGTTCCGGATGCCTTCCGGGCCGTGATACACGGCATACATTCCCGCCATTGTTGCCAGTAATGCCTGCGCCGTGCAGATGTTGGAGGTGGCTTTTTCCCTTTTGATATGCTGTTCGCGGGTCTGCAACGCCATTCTCAGCGCGCGTTTGCCTTGCGCATCCACGCTGATCCCGATGATGCGTCCCGGCATGTTTCGTTTAAAGGCTTCGCGGATAGCAAAATAAGCGGCATGTGGCCCTCCATATCCCATAGGGATGCCAAAGCGTTGCGAAGAACCTACCGCTACATCGGCGCCCCACTGTCCGGGAGGGATGATCAGGGAGAGGCTCATCAGATCGGCAGCTACTCCCACCGGTATGCCCGCTTCGTGCATTTTTTCCGCAAAGGCGGCATAATCATTGATGTTACCGTTCCGGTCGGGATATTGCACCATGACCCCGAAAGTTCGCTTATCGGGGGTAAAATTGTGCCAGTCGCCGACCGTTACCTCAATGCCGAGAGGTTCGGCGCGTGTTTGCAGCACTTCAAGGGTTTGCGGGAAAAGGTTCCGGTCGGCCATAAAGCAACGGGCGTTATTTTTTTCTGCCTCGCGCGTACGCGAACGGAACAGCATCATCATCGCCTCTGCCGCCGCCGAAGCCTCATCCAGCAGGGAGGCATTGGCCATGTCCATTCCGGTCAGTTCGGCGACGGCTGTTTGAAAATTAAGCAGGGCTTCGAGCCTTCCCTGTGAAATTTCCGCCTGATAAGGGGTATAGGAAGTGTACCATGAAGGGTTTTCCAGAATATTTCGCTTGATCACCGACGGGAGAAAGGTAGGGTAATATCCCTGCCCGATATAGCTGCGAAAAATCTTGTTTTGGGCTGCTATTTTTTCAAGTCGTTCCATGCAGGCGGCTTCGCTGATGCCTTCCGGCAAATCCAGCGGTTCGGACAAACGGATGTCTTCCGGCAGGACTTGACGGATCAGCTCATCCATCGAAGAGACCCCGACAACGGACAGCATTTGTGCATATTCTTCCTGTCGGGGGCCGATGTGGCGGGATGCAAAATTTTCCACTTTTATATTTTATGATAAATGGCTCGTGTCTTTGAACGGTTATATTTTCTCTTTATCCGCATTTGCTGTATCCGCAGGCTTGGCAAGTACGGCAGCCTTCCTTGTATATCAGCGTACCTTCTTCGCCGCAGTCGGGGCATTTGTTGCCTTTGGTTACTTTGGTTCCGTCGGGGATATAGTTTTTCAAAGCCCGTTCCACGCCGTTTTTCCAACTGTTGATGGTTTCGCTGTTCAGATGAAGTGACGAGATGAGGTTGACTACGTCCGGAATAGGCATACCGAAACGCAACACGCTGGAGATAAATTTGGCGTAGTTCCAAAATTCGGGATCGAACATGCGCGATAACCCCCCTACCCGATTGGGATATCCGTACTTGTCTTCGTATTCGAAATCGTAGCGCGTATTGCCGTCCTTTTCTTTCACTTTGATGATTTTTCCTTTTTTGATGGCTTTCGGAATAGGAAATACATCGTCGTCGGTAATACCGGTAAATATTTCGTAAGGACGGTTTTCATACAGTCCGATGAAGGCGATCCAGTCTTCTTTGTTGTTTTTGAAGCGGATGATTTCGGCGTCCAGCGATTCGGGGCGGTGGCGCGGCGCCTGTGTCTCCTTCGGTTTGTCGTTTTTCTCGGCGTTCAGCAGGATGCCTTCCCGCGAGCCTTCCCTGTACACCGTGATGCCTTTGCAACCGCATTGCCATGCGGTAATATACAGCTTGGCCACCATTTCTTCCGACACTTTTTCCGGAAGGTTAATGGTAACGCTGATGGAGTGATCCACCCATTTCTGTATTTCACCCTGCATGTGTACTTTCTTTATCCAGTCCACATCGGAAGAGGTGGATTTGTGGTACGGCGACTCCTCTACTATCTGTTTCAGTTTGTCTTCGCTGTACCGCAGTACTTCCTTTATATTGTAGCCTTTGATTTTCAGCCAGTCAACGAATTTATGATGGAACACCATATATTCTTCGTAGGAAATGCCTTTTTCGTCGGTGAAACTGACGAAGGCCTCTTTGTCGTTGGGGTTGACTTTGCGGCGGCGTTTGTAGTACACCGCAAAGGCGGGTTCGATGCCGGAGGTGGTTTGTGTCATCAAACTGGTGGTGCCGGTGGGGGCGATGGTGAGCAGTGCGATGTTGCGTCTGCCGTAGCGTTGCATTTCGCGGTACAGTTCGTCGTCCTCTTTGCGGAGGCGCTGGACGAAGGGGTTGTTTTGTTCGAGCGAAGCATCGTAGATAGAGAACGGGCCGCGTTCTCTGGCCAGGTTTACCGAACCGCGATAAGCTTCCAGCGCCAGCGTTTTTTGTACTTCGACGGCAAAGTCTATCCCATCGTCGCCGCCGTAACGGATACCCAGCGCGGCCAGCATATCTCCTTCGGCTGTGATGCCGATGCCCGTGCGGCGTCCTTCTTCTGTTTTCACACGGATTTGTTCCCACAAACGTCGTTCTACCCGTCTCACTTCCGGGTCTTCGGGATCGGAGTGGATTTTTTTCAGGATGGCGTCGATTTTTTACAGTTCCAGATCGATGATGTCGTCCATGATGCGTTGCGATTTGGCAACATGTTTTTTAAACTTGTCGAAATTGAACTTGGCTTCGGGTGTAAAAGGCTGATCTACGTAACTGAACAGATTAATGGCAAGCAGCCGGCAACTGTCGTACGGACACAACGGGATTTCGCCGCACGGATTGGTGGATATGGTGCGGTAGCCGAAGCTGGCGTAGCAGTCGGGCAGCGATTCGCGGATAATGGTGTCCCAGAAGAGAATCCCAGGTTCTGCCGACTGCCATGCATTGTGAATAATTTTGTTCCAGAGCGACTGAGCGTCTATCTCTTTAGTGAAGACAGGCTCTGCGGCGTCAATCGGATACTGGGTGCGATACGGCAGGTGGTTGACTACGGCGTTCATAAATTCGTCGTCTATTTTCACCGATACATTGGCGCCGGTTACTTTTCCGCGATTCATTTTAGCGTCGATAAAACTTTCCACGTCGGGGTGTTTGCTGGAGATGCTGAGCATCAGCGCCCCGCGACGTCCATCCTGCGCCACTTCCAGCGTGGTGTTCGAATAGCGTTCCATAAATGTTGTCACTCCGGTGGAAGTGAGCGCACTGTTAAGCACCGGACTTCCTTTGGGGCGGATGTGCGACAGGTCATGGCCTACTCCTCCACGCCGTTTCATCAACTGTGCCTGTTCCTGGTCTATTTTCATGATGCCGCCGTAGGAGTCGGCATGGGTATCATTGCCGATAACGAAACAATTGGACAGCGAAGCGATCTGAAACCGGTTCCCGATACCTGTCATAGGGCTTCCTTGAGGTATGATGTATCGAAAGTCTTTGAAGAGATCGTATAATTCCTGTTCGCTCATCGGGTTGGGATATTTCCGTTCTATGCGTGCAATCTCCCGCGCCATCCGCCAGTGCATGTCATCAGGCGATTGTTCATAAATATTTCCAAAAGAGTCCTTTATAGCATATTTATTTACCCAAACTTTGGCGGCCAACTCGTCACCCTTAAAATATTCGAGCGATTTTTTGCAGGCTTCGTCGAAGGTATAGGTTTTTTCCTGTCGCTCCTCTACCTGACTTTCTTTGGAAACTATTGTATCAGTATGCATTACTTTATCATTTTTGAGATTTTCGGTTATAAAATATCGACGCAAGTTATGATGATAATCATAGACGAACAAATTTTTTTCATACGGATTATTAACAAGTTTTCAACTGATTTTGCCTTATCGTCGTCGAATACCCGACAGGCCGTGCAAATAACGCAGGATCATCACTCCGTATCAAAATACTAATACTTTTTTCAACTTTTTTCAACTGTTTCCGTCGCTGGCGTAAGATTATACATTACTTACCGGAAAATATTACCTCTTTCCGCCGGTTTTCCCGGCCGGTTTCGCGGTATCGCCGGCGGTATTCCTTTGGCGTGATTTCCATCTCCTTCAGGAAGGCTTTCGAAAAGTGAAACGGATCGTAGAAACCGAGTTGGAAGGCTATTTCCTTTATTTTCATCTCGGAAAATTGCAGATACGAACAGGCTTTCTGGATGCGCAACTGATTGTAGTATTCCATCGGGGAATAGGAGGTCTTCCGCGTGAACAGCGCGACCAGATGCGAGCTGGAGTAGCCGACGAACTGCGCAATGTCGTTGAGCGTAATCTTGTTTTCCAGATGGTCTTTCATATACAGGATGCTTTTCTGGATTACGTCTTCCACCCTGATATTCTTGATCTCCCTGTACTGCGGCAGGTATCTGATGGAGGCGAGGAAATACATCAGGCAGAAGCTGATATATTCGAGATTGTCGGCGCTGTATCCCATTTCGAGGTTTTGAAACATGCTTTCGAACAGCATGAATCGGTCCTGATGGCGGCTGGTGACAGAGTCTTTGAGTTCCAT
>JAISWE010000194.1 GCA_031271175.1 Bacteroidales bacterium
CGAATAACCGTCGTCGGCAATGCCCCAAATGAAACTTACTATTTGATTGTATATCTGATTGTCCATATCTAAATTAGATAACACAAATATACGAATTATTTTTGGTTTTTATCCGTAAAAACGCCTATTATTGCATTTTTAACATTTGTTTTTTGTCTGGCAGACTTTTAGTTGCGTAGCGGTCGCCGGCTAATGATTGGGGAAAAAGAGCCGGATAATATCATTGCCGTTGGCAATCAGTAATAGCCCTATGAGCAGCGCCATCCCTACGATTTGCGCTCTTTCCAGAAACTTGTCGCTTGGTTTGCGGCGGGTAATGATTTCCACCAGCAGGAAAAGCACATGTCCGCCGTCGAGCGCCGGAATGGGGAGGATATTCATGAATGCAAGAATAATGGACAGCAGCGCCGTTAAATCCCAGAAACCATGCCAATTCCAGGTGGAAGGAAAAAGCTTGCCGATGCCGATGAAGCCGCTCACTTGGGATATGCCACCCTTGAGAAACCGCATGCTTTTCACGTACGACACTAATTTATCCACCCCATAGCGGATGCCGGCGGGAAACGATGCCAAGAAACCGTATTCCACATGCGTAACATGGAGGATTTTGGTAGGATCAACCTGCAAATTAACGCCGATGGTGCTGTCCTGCGACACCGTTAGCGTCAGTTCCCGTTCGATTTCGTTTCTTTCGAGGGTGAGCCGTATCGTTTGTCCGGCGTTTTTTCTCACTTCCCGTATAAGATCGCCAAAAAAGGGTACCGGCACGTCATTCACGGCCGTCAGGCGGTCGTCCGGCTGCACTCCGGCCTGTTCTGCCGGCGAACCCGGCACGGTATGGATCACGATCCCCGGCAGGTTGATCTCGGCAAAGACCTTCCGCTCGGAGACGCATTGCTGTGCAAAGCCGACCGGAAGCCGCAGGTCGATAAGGGTATCGTTGCGCGCTACGGTAACGGTTTGCGCGTCTTCGATGATAATGGCATTGAAAGCGTCGGAAGGCACCTCGTAGTGTTGCCCGTCCACGGCGACGACCTTATCGCCGTTGCGAAAGCCGTGCTGCACCGCCGTGTTGCAAAAACGATAACCATAAACGGCATCCTTCGTAGCAATGTAATTCATGCCCCAGGTGTACATGATCATGGAGTAGATAAACAAAGCTGCAAGAAAGTTTATCACCACGCCGGCAATCATAATCAACAGCTTTTGCCATGAGGGTTTGGAACGAAATTCCCATGGCTGGGGCGGCTGCTTCATCTTTTCGGTATCCATGGACTCGTCAATCATCCCCGAAATTTTCACATACCCGCCCAAAGGCAGCCAGCCGACACCGTATTCCGTATCGCCTTTCTTTATCTTAAAAAGCGAAAACCACGGATCGAAAAAAAGATAGAACTTCTCCACACGGGTATGAAACAACTTGGCAAACAAGAAATGCCCCAATTCATGTGCGATGACAATGAAAGAAAGACTGAGAATGAACTGAGAGGCTTTAATAAGGATTTCCATGAACTCGATTATTCAAAAATTACGGCGCAAATATACATGAAATTGTTCAATTAGCGATAACCGGACAAAATTTTTGCATATATTTGCAGGAAATATATACGATGATGATACGTATCGGACTTTTAGGAATAGCGGTAGTACTGGCCGCCTGTACGCCGTCGTCCCAGCCCGGCCGGCCGGCGGAGACGGTTTCCGCATACCCTGCTCCTTTGACGGAACAGGAGGCCGAAGCCAGACGACTGACGCCGGAGCTTTTATGGAAATTCGGCAGGATCGGCGGGTTTGCCGTTTCGCCGGACGGTCAAACGGTGGTATATTCCGTGACGCGCTACAGCTTGGAAGCGAACAAAGGGCATACCACTTTATGGGTTATTCCTGCGAAAGGCGGCAATGCCGTTTGTCTGACCGCCGGCAAGGAGGAAAGTTGCTACCAGCCCTGCTGGCATCCGTCGGGACAGCGCATCGCCTTCCTTTCTGCCTCGCAAATATGGGAGATAACGCCGGCAGGTAACGATCTCCGGCAAATATCATTTATAGAAGGCGGCATCAACGGATTCTCCTTTTCTCCCGACGGGCAATCGGTGATGTTCCTGAAAGACGTGCCTTCGGGCGAAAAACTGCACGACAGGTATCCGGATCTCCCACAAAGCAACGCCGTTATCGCTGACGATATGATGGAACGACACTGGAACAAATGGACAGGCCATGCCGCAAGCCATATTTTTGTAGGAAAACCGGAAAACGGCGTCCTGCGTTCGGGAAAGGATATTATGGCGGGAGAACCCTATGACAGCCCACTTTCGCCCTATTTCGACACCGACGAGATTGCCTGGAGCGCCGACGGCAAATACCTCGCCTACACCTGCAAAAAACTGACGGGCAGAGCATACGCGCTCAGCACCAATTCCGATATCTATCTGTACGACGTCGAAAAGGAAGTCACGCGCAACATCAGTGAAGGCATGGCGGGGTACGACAAATATCCTGTCTTTTCGCCCGACGGAAGCATGATCGCGTTCCAAAGCATGGCAACCCCCGGCTACGAAGCCGACAGGGAACGGCTGATGATTTACCGCATGGCCGACGGCGCCATCAACGAATTGACCGACGGCTACGACAACAATGCCAGCCATTTCCTGTGGACGCCCGACAGCCGCGCTATCCTGTTCATCAGTGGCGTGCGCGCCACCTACCAGATTTATCATGCGGACGTGGGAGCGAAAACCATCCGTCCGGTCACCGCAGGACAACACGACTACACCGGCATAGCGCTTGCAGGCGATGCCTTGATAGGCAGCAAGATGTCCATCGGCATGGCTACAGAGCTGTTCCGCATCAACCCCCTTACCGGCGAAGAACAACAGCTGACCTTCACCAACCGCAATATTTACGATGCGATTGAACGCGGAGAGGTAAAGGAACGCATCGTGAAAACGACAGACGGAAAAGACATGCTGGTGTGGGTGGTTTATCCGCCCGCCTTCGATCCGACGCAGCAGTATCCCGCGCTGCTGTATTGCCAGGGCGGGCCTCAAAGCGCCGTCAGTCAATTTTTCTCCTTCCGCTGGAACCTGCAACTGATGGCGGCCAACGGCTACATCGTAGTGGCACCGAACCGGCGCGGACTGCCTACTTTCGGACAAGACTGGAACAGGCAAATTTCCGGCGACTATGGCGGTCAAAACATGCAAGACTACCTGAGCGCCATCGACGATATGAAGAAAGAAGCCTATGTGGATGCAGACCGTTTGGGAGCAGTGGGAGCCAGCTACGGCGGTTTCTCGGTTTATTGGCTGGAAGGACATCACAACAAACGATTCAAGGCGTTTATCGCACATTGTGGGATGTTTAACTTCGAAAGCAAATACGGCGGCACGGACGAATACTGGTTTCCCAACTTCGACCTCGGCGGCGCGTATTGGGACAAACCGCGTCCCAAAGGTTACGCCTTCTCTCCACACCTGTTTGTAGATAAATGGGACACGCCCATCCTGATCTTCCATGGCGAAAAAGATTTCCGCGTACCCTACACCGAAGGATTGCAGGCTTTTCATGCCGCCCGCCTGCGTGGTATCCCTGCGCGGCTGGTGGTGTTCCCCGACGAGGGTCACTGGGTGACCCAACCACAGAATGCCGTACTGTGGCAACGCGAATTTTTCGGATGGCTGAACCAATGGCTAAAATAAATCAAATCCACATCCATGATACTTGATATTACACTGGTCACTTTCGGCATCTGCCTTCTCCTGCTGGGGCTGGCAGGCTGTATTCTGCCCGTCATACCGGGACCTCCGATGAGCTATATCGCCTTGCTCCTGCTGCAAGCGACGCGGTTCGGCGATTTCTCGCTCCGTTTCCTCCTCATGGGCGCTGTCGTCACCCTTGTGGTTACGGTATTTGATTATGTCGTTCCGGTGTGGGCTACAAAAAAAATGGGCGGAAGCAAAGCCGGCATGGCAGGCGCTGTGATTGGAATCATAGTGGGGCTTTTCTTCCCGCCTGCCGGCATCATCATCGGGCCTTTCTTAGGCGCCATTGTCGGTGAACTCATTGCCGGACGCGACGGTAATACGGCATTGAAATCAGGCTTCGGCTCTTTCGTCGGATTCCTGCTGGGAACAGGATGCAAACTTACCGTATGTCTGGTGTTGACATGGTTTTTCGTCAAAGAATTGATCTTTTGAACGGCAATAGCTGCTGTAAGTGATGCGAAATAAACAAGACATCACGGCGTCGCCGGCGTCCCCTGCGGGACAAGCAGCAGGGACAATGCGCGGTAATCTTGCCCTTTAATTCAACTGAATGAATGGATTGTAAACGTTCCCCACGAGGCCGAGTTGATGGTGCAAAAAAAATATGTACTTTTGTGTCCTGATTTTTTTTGAAAAATGATTATAGGAATACCTACGTGTCCATGATTTCAGTGCATCAGCTAACCGTATCTTTCGGCGGTACGGAATTGTTCTCCGATATTTCCTTTCTGGTCAATCCCCGCGACCGCATCGGACTGACGGGCAAAAACGGCGCGGGCAAATCGACCCTGTTGAAAATTTTTGCCGGCTTGCAGGAGCCGGATGCCGGTACGGTCACCATCCCCGCCGGCATTGATGTTGGCTACCTGCCGCAGCAGATGATCCATCAATGCGGAAAAACCGTGATAGAAGAAACACGCACCGCCTTTGAACACCTCCTCTCCTTGCAACGCGAAATAGAGCACATCGACATCGCTTTGTCCGAACGTTCCGACTACGAATCGGACGGCTACATGAAAATGATACACCGCTCGACGGAATTGCGCGAACGGTATGAAATACTTGGCAGCGGCGACATGGATGCCGATGTCGAAAGAACACTGATCGGACTTGGTTTTGCCGCTTCGGAGTTCAACCGTCCGACCTCCGAACTGAGCGGCGGATGGCGAATGCGCATCGAACTGGCAAAAGTGCTGCTGAAACGGCCTCATGTGCTGTTGCTCGATGAACCGACCAACCACCTGGACATTGAATCCATCCAATGGTTGGAATCTTTCCTGAAGGATTATTTCGGCGCAGTGGTACTGGTGTCGCACGACCGCGCATTCCTCGACAACGTCACCGCGCGAACGGTCGAGATATCGCTGGGAAAAATTTACGACTACAAGGCCCCTTACACGAGATACCTCGAATTGAGGAAGGAATTTCGCGAACAGCAGATGGCCGCTTACCGTAACCAGCAAAAAATGATTCAGGATACGGAAGAGTTCATCGAAAGGTTTCGTTACAAGGCTACCAAAGCCGTGCAGGTACAGTCGCGGATCAAGCAATTGGAAAAAACGGAACGCATTGAAGTGGATGATGAAGACCTGACGGCTATCCATGTCCGTTTTCCGCCTGCTCCGCGTTCCGGAACGATAGTCATGGAAGCCGGATCGCTGGTAAAACGTTACGGCGAAAAATTGATTCTCAACGGCGTGGACATCAAAATCCATCGCGGGGAAAAGGTCGCTTTTGCAGGAAAAAACGGCGAAGGCAAATCCACCCTTTCCAAAATCATCATGGGCGAAATACCTTACGAAAGCGGAACACTGACAATCGGCCACAATGTAAAAATCGGCTATTTCGCCCAAAACCAGGACGAGATCATGGACGAAAACCTCACCGTCTTCCAAACCGTCGATAATGCGGCGACAGGCGATATCCGCACCAAAATACGCGACCTGCTCGGCGCTTTCCTCTTTCGCGGAGAAGATACAGACAAAAAAGTAAAAGTCCTTTCCGGCGGCGAACGCTCGCGGCTGGCCATGATCAAACTGCTGCTGGAACCGTACAACCTGCTGCTGCTCGACGAACCGACCAACCACCTCGACATTCGTTCGAAAGACGTCCTCAAACAGGCGCTGCTCAAATATGACGGCACCCTGATCATCGTGTCGCACGACCGCGATTTCCTCGACGGACTGGTCGGCAAAGTGTACGAATTTCAAAATAAGCTGATCAAAGAACACATCGGAGGCGTTTATGACTTTCTTCGGAAAAAACAGATTTCCCAGCTGCAGGAACTGGAACGAAACACCCTACCGACAGGCCAAACCGCTAAACGGCCGGTAGCCGAACCGAAAGAAAAAAAGGACAACTATCTCGAAAAACGGGAACGGGACAAAACCGTCCGGAAACTTTCCGCACAGGTGAGCGAAACGGAAAAAAAAATCACACGCATTGAACGCGAACTGGAAACTACCGAGCAGTTGCTTGCCGTCCCCGCGCTTCTCGCCGCTCAAGAAATCGATCAGATGTCGGAACACTACAAGCACCTGCAAAACCGCTTGCAGCAGGAGATGGAGAAATGGGAACGATTCGTCGCCGAGCTGGACGGGATCGGCAAAAAACACGACGGCGCATTCCGATAAAACATTTTCAGCACAATGGAAAAAAAGAACAGGAAAGAAAGAGGCCGGCTGCTCGCGTTTGAGTATGCCACGCTGCTGTATGCCTGCATCACGGCGGGATACATCTCTTTTTTCACCGAACGGTTGGAGTACCCGTGGCTGCATTATGCGGTACGGCTTGCCGCGGCAGGCTGGATTTTTTTCGCCGTATGGCTCGACGGAAGATCCGCCTTGCCGGTGTTGGCAGCGGCAAGGCGGATCTTCCCGTTTGCCATGCTCGGCTACTGGTACCCGGAAACGTCCTGTTTCAACTGTTTGCTCTTTGAGCCTCTCGACCGCTATTTCATGGATGCCGATTTTATCCTGTTCGGCTGTCAGCCCAGTATCGAATTTAGCCGTTGCTTACCGCAGGCATGGGTCAGCGAACTGATGTATTTCGGCTATTTCTCCTACTATTTCATTTTCTTCGGGACGGTTCTCTGGTGTTGGTTTTTTCGCAAAGCGATTGTTGACAAAGCGATTCTTCTCTTTGTCGGTTCGTTTTACTGCTTTTATCTGATTTTTATCCTCTTTCCGGCGGCAGGCCCCCAGTATTACTTCTCCGCACCGGCAAATGAAGCGCCCGACGGTTATCTTTTCTGCCACATCATGCGTTTCTTTCAGGCGGTCGCCGAAAAACCTACCGGCGCTTTCCCCAGTTCCCACGTAGGCATTACGCTGATAGCAGTGCTTTTCATCTTCAAGCATTGCCGCGAACTGTTCCGGTATGCCCTGCCGCTTTTTCTCATCCTGATGGCTTCTACCGTCTATATCAAAGCGCACTATCTCATCGACGTGGCAGGCGGACTGGCGGCAGGCGGGTTATGCTACCTGTTGTTTGCCCGACGCCTGTTCAGGTAATCCTATGCTTCTTCCTCCTGCGTGTTATTTCCACTGGTTGGTTCGCTTTTCCAGCATAGACCTGTTCACATAGCCCTGTCTGCCGAACACAAGGTTTAGCCCTGTCCGGAAAGTGATTTCCTTCTGGCGTTCGGGAACGAAGGGTATTTTATCCTCCTTGCCGTTTTTGTCCACCATCTTGAGCGTGGAATAGCGTACCGGCAGGTAATCGCTCAGCAGGTAAAACTGCAGGGGACCCAGGAAGAGCGAAAAGCCCGAGCCGAAATAAGTATTCCCTTTGATCTGCGTGTTGAGTCCCACAGTGAACGAAACGAAACTGTAGGGTTGCAGGTTGAGGGAGAGGTTGAAATTCTGGTGGAAGGCCTTTTTCCAGAATACGCTGCGCGACAGCAATCCCACGGATATGGTCGGGGTAAGACGGTAAGAAGCGCCAAGATAGAGGGATGGCGTCAGGGCGGTTTTGAATTTCTTGTGCTGCGTGCCGAACTGTATCACGTTTTGCAGCGAATCGCCGAGTTCTTCCATCACGTCGTCCCAATCATCTTCCGCCGTATTGTATTCTATTCCCTTAAAAGCATATTGCCCTTGGAACGACACGCCGTTCAGGTCTTCCTGCCAAGATATGAATCCGAGGTTGTTCAGCGCCGCCGATACGGAAAACCTTTCCGTAAAGTTGTAAACCGCCCCCAAGTCGATGGCAAAGCCCGGATTGGAAAAAAGAGCGTACTTTTCGATGTAGTCTCCGTCTTCCAGATCGTCGCGAAACTCGAAATCGTCCAGTTCCCCGTTCTCGTCTTCCGTCATCACGGCGGGCAGCGAGGAATAGACGTCACCCTCCGCATCGACGCTCCATTCGCTGGTGCCGGTTCTCAGGGTGAAAGTGCGGATGTCCGTCGTGACGGCTACCTGTCCGAACACCGGTTTCAGGTTGACGCCTATGGTCAGCTTGTCGTTGATGGGACGGCTGTAGCCGAGAAGTATCTGTTTGTAGGCGATGGCCGATATGCGCAACGGCGAAAAATCCAGTTTCGTGTTGTCGGGAAAGCCCGATTCGGGTATCTTGAACAGGTCGGACGGCAGTGAGGACACCCCCACGATATGCTCGGAGAGGCCGAAGGTAACGTAGCCTTTGCCTACACGGAAACCGAGGCCTACCACGTCATACTCGAAGCGCGAGTTGAACATGGTAGATTTCTTGCCGACGGATTTGTACAGTTTGCTGTAATCATACTGTTTTTCTATCGGCAGGTACCATTTGTCGCCGTGCTTCTGAAAAACATCCTTCACGGCCAAATCGCTGCGAAAACTGAACCCGAAAGAGGCCGGCAAGGAATAATATCCGTTGGCACGGGGACGAAAGGCAGGATTGATACGGCTCGTCTGGGGAATGGTTTCCATGTAGTACAGCGCCATGGGATCCTGCGCCCGGAGGTTGGCGCCTGTACCCAACAATAGTGACAACAAATATAAATATGCTATTTTTTTCATTTTCATGATGACTTTTTTCAAAACAGGTTGGATGATAAACTTACCGTTGCATGGAGCGAAACTTCAATATTGAGGAACGACTGGTCGTTGAGCGTGACATATTCGCTGCCGCCGGTTTTGGCGCCGGTTTCCATGATCAGATTCTTTACGTCCCTGTCCCTAAATTCCTTTATTTGCGTTTGCGTTAGCCGGATCATGAGGACGCTGTGTTCGGGCGTGATTTGATTACCGTTGCCCGTCGGAACGCCCGCCTTGATGAGTTGCGCCGAAATGACGGGGGTGTTCAGCCGTTGGCCGTCGGCGGCGAGGGCTACCATACCCAGGTTGATGTCCAGCGGCAACCCGTTGTCGATGGTCAGCCTCAGGATCACTGAATCCATGGCTTCGCTTTCATTTTCGCTGTCCTTGATCAGGTCGTTGAAATCAAACTTGATGGTGTCCTCCCGCGTGTACTGGCTCGTTTTGAAATGGAACGGGATACGGATGTTCAGCGCCACGTCCACCAAGTTTTCGTCGTCCCCGCCTTTCACCAGGAAATTGTCCCATCCGTCGCTGGCGGGGGTCGGGTTGGCTATGCCGCTCACCTTGAATTTCATCTTGTTGGGAAGGTTGTTGCCGTCCAGCAGCAATGCAGCCTTCGTTTGGAAGAGGCTTGTTTCCGTCACCACCGTTTCGTTGCCGGTATCGTAAGTAGCGGATTCGACCTTCAGGTCAAATGTGGGGGTGAGCGTGAGGGCATTGTCGATTTTGTTCTCATCCTGATACATGGCAAAGTCGCCCTGTATGGAAAGCGGGATACCCAGCTTGTTTTTCACTTCCGCATCAATCTCAATATTGATGAAATCAAACTGACCGCTGAGGTTGAAATCGTCGAAAAAGTCGAGGTCTATTTCTCCTTCCTCGTCATCTTTCGGCGCCTGCTGTCCGAAATAGCCGAACATCTTGCTTACCTTTACGCCGGACATCCCGTAGCCTACCGACACCTTCGTTTCGGTGGAGAGGCCTATATTGCCTCCGATTTGAAAGGAGTATTTTATTAGCATACCGTGTTGGAAGCCCCCGACGGCTGCTGTTTCTATGGTAGCGCCCGTCAGGTCGATGTGATAATCGTCCGGCACGGCGGCGGTTTCAGTATTGATGCTGCGCGAGAAAGAAGCGGACTCGCCGGCAAGCGTCAGTTGGGGAATTTCGAGGAGAAAAGAACCTACGAAGCCGGAAGGCAGGACGATGGTGAAGGAAAATTCCCCTTCGGCAAACGTTACCTTTTCCACCCAGGTGCTTGCGTCTTCATCGCCGGCAGCGGTGGCGGTAGTAAGGACTATCGCCGTATCCCTCTCGCCATTATATGTATAGGGATAAGTAGGCAACGGCGGAAGACCCGGCGGCGGCGTGGGGAGGGAGCCGAGGTCCGCCACGTCATAGTCGAAGTGGTTCGCGACTTCCTTGATCCCGATGTTGTCCGTCCATTCCACCTGTTCTTCGTGGGTGTATTCCACATACATCACGCCTTTGTCGTTCAGGCGGATGGAGTCTTCTGTTTTCAGTTCCTTTTGGAGGGTGGCATACACGGGGATTTTTACTTTTCCCAGCGGGACGTCAAGGGCGACGGTACGAAATTCCTTGCCTTCGACGTCCGTATCATACACGATGTCGTTTTCCTTGCACGAGGCAAGCGCCAGCCCGCTCAGCAGGAAGGCTGCAAAATATGGATGAATTTTTAATTTCATGGTTCTACGATTATATGATTTAGTCCAAAATTTCAATTTCAACCCGGCGGTTTACCGAACGTCCTTCTTCCGTATCGTTGGGCGCTATGGGACGGTCGAAACCGTAGCCTTCGTATTCCAGCCGCTCTACGGCGATGCCTTGCGACAGCAGGTAATTCCTCACGGAGAGCGCTCTGTTTTTGGAAAGTTTCCTGTTCAGCGCCGCCGACCCTGTGTTGTCGGTGTGGCCGGATATTTCAATCTTCACGGTCGCATTTTCCTTCAGCAGATTGACGAGTTTGTTCAGTTCGGTGAACGATTCGGGCCGAAGGGTAGCGTTGCCCGTGTTGAAGAGGATATTTTCGATAACCACTTTTGCGCCGCTTTCGATCTTTTTCAGCGCAAAATTTCTTACCAGCAAGGTGCTGTCGCCGAAATCGACGGCGCTGTTGATGAAGAAATGGCCTTCGGCGGTGATTTCCAGCAGGAAGGGGCCTGCGCTTATGTCGGTAAATTCGTATTTCCCATTTTCGTCAACTTCCAGCGTTTGCCGGGACTGGTCTTCCGTCGGTCGGGTCACGATGATGAGCGCTTTCACGGGCTGGTGCGCTTCGTCGGTGACAACGCCCGTCAGCACATAGGTCGTCACGCTTCTCTGGAGGGAGACATCTTTGCGACTTTCGCTGCCTGCGATGTTTTTCAGCAAGAGGGGTTCGGAGTGGTCGAAATAGTCTGTCGCTCTTACGGTAAGGTCAACATTGACTTTGTCTTCCAGCGTAATGACGTAGAATCCCGTATTGACGTCCGATACTGCCCTGTAGCGTCCTTCGTCGGTTCCGGCTGTTTTCAGGATGATTTCGGCCTGTACGGGTTTGCCTGTTTTCAGGTTGGTGACATGCCCGGTGAGGGAGAAAGGATGCAGGATGCGTTCGAGGGCAAAATTTTTCTCCAATTGGGCATGGCGTTGCGTCGGCAGCGTCAGGCCGGCCGTTGCGCTGCGGTATCCGGGCGCTTCGGCTTGCAGGTAATAGTCGCCCACGTCTTCCATGCTGATGAGGTAGCGTCCGGTGGCGGAATCGTTTGGAGCGGTAGCCAGCGGCAGGTTGTTCGCGCGGTCAAAGAGTTGGACGGTGGCAGCGAGGAATTTACCGGTAGCGGTGTCGGTAACGCTGCCCGACAGTTCGAAGGGGATTCTCAGGTCGGTTCTCACCGCATAGATGTCCAGTCCGCCGAAGCCGCCGCTTCTTTTCGACGAGAGAAGGGCGATGGTGCTGTCGGAAGTGAGCCGGTAGAAAAGGTCGTCATCGGGACTGTTAATGGGGTAGCCCATGTTGACCGGTTCGCCCCACAGGCCGTCGTCGTTCTTCTGCGCTTTGTACACGTCAAAGCCGCCCATTCCGGGACGTCCGTCCGACGAAAAATAGAGCGTCAAGCCGTCGTCCGTCACATAAACGCTTTCTTCGGTGAGCGGAGTGTTGATCACGCTGCCCATGTTGCGGGCGCGTTTGTAGCGGCGCTTGCCTTTTTTCTCCGCATACCATATATCTGTGCCGCCTTCGCCTCCCAGCCGGTCGGTAACGAAGTAGGCGTCGCCGTTGGCGGCAAAAGTGATGGATGTTTCCTTGCTGGGTTTGCGGCTGATGCCTTTCCGCAGCCTTCTGACGGAAGTGCTGACGCCGTTTTCCTTGAACCTCACGCGGTAGATGTCGCCGAAGCGCCTTTTAGAGCGGTAGTAGAACAGCGTGGCTTCGTGGGGATTCACGCCCGCCACGCTCATGTGCTTCCCCAACCCCACGTCGGAAACGGGCTGTGCCTCGCTTGCCTTTCCGCCTGCAAATTCCGACGAATAGAGGATGCGTTCCTTATAGTCGGACAAGTCGGTGATATCCATCTCGCCGTCTTTGGGACGCCGCGAGGTGAAAAACAGCCGGCTGGAGGGATAGCTTACTTCCGCCGCGCTGTAGTCATCGTAAAAACTGTTGATGTTGGGACCCAGGTTCTCGATAAAAACCGGCACGGAATCGCGCAGGGCGGCTTCCGAAAAGTCGCATGTCGCAATGAAGCGGTTGATTTTGCCTTCCACTTTTTTCAACTGACGGGGGGTGAGCGTTTCCAGATAAAGGCGGAAGGCTTCTTTGGCCTCCGCATAGCGGTGGCGATACACCAGCGCAATCCCCTTCTGGCAGTAATAGTCGGACGTGATCCCCGGATCGCTCCGGTCAAAATAGTCCAGCGCTTTTTTGGGATTGATCCCGTACAGATGGCTCACGCCGATCTTGTAGTTCAGCGGCGAATGATCCTTTAAAATAGCGTACAGCCGCATGTAATGCAGCAGAGCAGCGTCGTACAGACCCTTCCTGTAATATTTGTCGCCCTGCTTCAGGGCTATTTTCACCGCTCTGGTATCCTCCGCCAACGACATAATTTCATCTCCGTCAATACCGGGATTATCCTGAGGGTATGCTGTTGCACCTGCCAGCAGGCACACAAAGAAGACCGTCTTTTTTATCATGACAACTCTATTTAATTTTTTACAAAAGTAAATAAAAAAATGGAATTACATTAACTTTTTTTGGGGAAAATTCTCTCTATTTTTTTGACTTTTTGAGGATGTTTTTTTGCAACTATTTGATAAGCAATTGATAAGTTTTATAAATGCGTTGGTAGTCCCAGCATAAAATCAATGCGCTAATTGTAGCATATTGCACATGTATTTGACTTTCATATCTTTATATTCAAATAATGCGTGTCTTTGCACCGTCAAAAGGCAAGTGCTATGGTTTTCAAGTCCGGCGGCGGTTCAGAACTGTTCCAGCACGGCAATTCGTTTTTCGATGGGAGGATGAGTGGCAAAAAGCGAACGGAATCCGGAGAAAAGCGCCGCTTTTTTGCGGGGATGTTCAATAAACAGTTGTGCGACGTCATCGCGCGTCACCGCTTCTATGTCGGGATCGCTTGAGATTTTGCGCAGCGCGCCGACCAGCGCCTCCGGACGGCGCGTCATTTCGGCAGCGGCGGCATCGGCAAGGTATTCCCGTTTCCGGGAAATGGCAAAACGCATCAAAGTAGCGAAAAAATAACCGATGGCGACAACCATCAGGAAAATGAGGATGATCGCACCGGCGTTTTTGTTGCTCCTGCGACTGCCGGATCTGAACAGTATGCGGATGGACAGGTTGGTGAGCATGGCGAAGATGCCGACAAAAACAATGGAAACGATCAGCAGCCTTACGTCGCGATGGCGGATATGCGCCAGTTCGTGTGCAATAACGGTTTCCAGTTCCTCGTCGCTCAGTTCCCGGATGATGCCCCGCGAAAGACTGACGGTGTAGGTACTGCTGTCGATGCCGCTGGCAAAAGCATTGAGCGAGTCGTCTTCAATAATGTTGATTTTGGGCATTTGCATCCCTTTTGACATGCAAAGATTTTCCACCAGATTATATACCCTCATGTTTCCTTTCCGCTGCAAGGGTCTTGAGCCGGTAGTCTTCCTGATAATAGCAGCATGGGAGAAATAGGCGATGATAAACCACAGCAAAACGCCGCCCAGCACCCACGGCATCACCATCCGGGTGTTGAGGAACGCCGGCGTCCAGAGATCAGGACTTTCCGGTTGTCCGCCGTATTGCAGGTAAGCGATCAGATAGAAAAACAAAAAAACAAGCACCACGACCAGACAGGGGAAAAGAGAAAGCAATACTATTGACAGGGTATTGTTTCGTATTTGCTGTGCATGTATTCCGATGTAACGCATTGTATCAGAAGTTGATTTGCGGCGTTTGTTCCAGCGTTTTGCGTTCCGCCGTACCGAGGTCGAACATCATTTCCCTGCGGAACCCAAACATTCCGGCAACGATACTTGCGGGAAATACTTCTATTGCCGTGTTCAGTTCTTTTGTGGCGGAATTGAAATAACGCCTCACAGCGGCCAGTTTATTTTCTATGTCCGCTATTTCTTCCTGCAATTGGAGAAAATTGGTGTTGGCTTTCAGGTCGGGATAGGCCTCCAGCGTGATTTTCAAGCCGGCAAGAGCTGAACTGAGCGCATTTTCGGCAACAATTTTGTCATTAATACTGCCGGCGTTCACTGCCCCGTTGCGCGCGGCGATAACCCGCTCGAGGGTTTCCTTTTCGTGAGCGGCATAGCCTTTCACGGTGGATACCAACTGAGGAATCAGGTCGTGCCGCTGTTTTAGCTGGACATCAATGTCGGCAAAGGCATTCTCGCGAATGTTTTTCAGTTTGACCAAACGGTTGTAGCATGATACTGCCCAAAGTATCAGAAGCAATAGAATACCAAGAGAAACAAGTAAGATCATCATATTTGATTTTTATTATGCGACAAAAATAAGTATATTTTTTTGAAATCGAATATACCGTGCCTATTTTTTTTACATTTTTTTTTACATTCGTTCATACCGGGTGGTTTTCCGGCACAATGAGTCGGATAAAGTTATAAGGCATTGAGTTGTTGCAAAATAAATTTCGTCTCTTCTACAGGATTGTCGGTAGAGAGGATGGCCGATGAAAGGGCGATACCGGCAATGCCTGTCTGCATCAGTTCCGGAATATCCTTCCGGGTGATGCCGCCGATTGCAATAACGGGCAGCCGGATGTTTGCCTTCCTGCACCGTTCCATGATGTCGCGGTAGCCTTCCTGTCCGAGGACAGGACTCAGGTTTTTCTTGGTGCGGGTGAAGCTGAAAGGCCCCAGCCCGATATAATCAACGCCTTGTGCCAGAAGGGAACAAATATCGTCAAAAGTATTGGCGGTTCCGCCGATGACAAAGTCTTTCCCCAGGTATTGTCGGGCTTTGGCGGGCGGCATGTCCGATTTGCCAAGATGTACGCCGGTAGCCTGCAAATGTTGGCATATTTCCACATGGTCGTCGATGTAGAGATCTGCATGGAAGTCATTGCACATGTCCAGCGCCCTGCGTCCGGTACGTTCCACTTCTTCCGGCGTTGCATCTTTCATTCGCAGTTGAATTTTTCTGCAACCTCCCAGCAGCGCTATTTCTACGGATTGCAGATAATCGTACCGCTCTGTTTGATGGGTAATAAACAATAACGCTCTCCTCATGTTCCCGTCATGGATTGAAGTTGTGCAAACCGGCGAATAACGGCATCGCTGTCGCCGGCAGAAGGCCTGTCGTTCCACAAAGCGCCCAACACTGCCACTCCGCCGAAACCGTAGGCGGCAATGCGGGGGATGGTGGCTTCCGAAATGCCGCCCAACGCCATTACCTTCCGGTTGATGAGTCCGTTTTGTCCGGCCAGTAACAATTCTTCATGGGTGAAAGTAGCAGTGTATCCTTTTTTGGAGATGCTGTCGAATATCGGGCTTAAGAACAGCGTCATGCCGGATATGCGCTGCTGCGTCCGGAGGCAGGCTATCGAATGGCACGACCGGCTGACCGCCTCGACATCCGGCGGACAAACGGGGTTACGGCTGTTCAGGTGAACGCCTCTCACAGGAAATTCCCGCAAGAGTTCGAAATGATCATGTAGCACCACACGCGAATGATAAGCCTTGTCTATCTGTTGCAGCAATTGACGTGAAACGCTTGCAGGAAAAGCCGGTTTACGCAGATGCAGACATTCCATTCCCGCATCGAAAAGGCGGTTCAAGATGTCGGCTTCTCCTGCAAAAAGGGTGTCGTGAGTGATGATGACAAGTTGCATAGCGGTTGCGGTTGCGATGGGTCAGCCACCCGAAACGGCGTGTATCACCAGAATATCCATGCCATCGGATAGAAGCGTATTAGCCCAGCTTTCTCTGGGAATCACTTCCTCCCCTACAGCCACTGCTATTCCGGGCGGTTTCAAGCCCAGCCCGTCCAGCAACGAAGCCAGCGAAACGCCTTCCTTTAGCTCGTGCTTTTTTTCGTTTACCGTAACGTTTATCATACCATGGCTATTCGCAGATGATCAGGGAATAGTTTTTTTTGCCTTTTTGCACCAGCAAATATTTATTTTTTATCAGCCGGTCGGTGGAGATAAGGGCATTGGCGTCGTTGGCCTTTTCCTTGTTGATGTTCAAGCCGCCGCCCTCTATCATGCGGCGCGCTTCGCCCTTGGAAGGAAACACGGCGCTGCGGACACTCAACAGGTCGAGCAAGGGAATGCCTGCTTCAAGAGCGGAACGTTCCACCCTGTACTGCGGCACGCCTTCGAATACGGCGCGGAAGGTATCCTCGTCCAGGGCGCTCAACGATGCTTCCGTACCCTGCCCAAACAGTATCTGCGAAGCGTTCTCGGCTGCCTGCACGTCGGCGGCGGAATGTACCATAGCGGTGACTTCTTCCGCCAGCGTTTTTTGCAGAATGCGCAGGTGAGGGGCAGCCGTGTGCCGCGCCGTGAGGCTGTCTATCTCTTCCTCAGGAAGTCCGGTAAATATCCGGATATATTTCCCGGCATCGGCGTCGCTCACATTCAACCAGAACTGGTAAAAACGGTAGGGTGAAGTGCGCCGTGCATCCAGCCACACGTTGCCGGCTTCTGTTTTACCGAACTTGCCGCCATCCGCTTTGGTGATAAGCGGACAGGTAAGCGCAAAGGCCTCGCCGCCGTCCATACGGCGGATGAGTTCGACGCCCGTAGTGATATTGCCCCACTGGTCGGAGCCGCCCATTTGCAGGCAGCAGCGTTTGTGGCGGTAGAGCCACAAAAAATCGTAGCCTTGCACCAACTGGTAAGTAAATTCGGTGAATGACATGCCGTCGCCCTCGCCCGACAGTCGTTTTTTTACGGAATCTTTCGACATCATATAGTTTACGGTGACATGCTTGCCGATGTCGCGGATAAACGCCAAAAATCCATAATTTTTCATCCAGTCGTAATTGTTCATCATCTCGGCGGCATTGGGCGCACCGGAGGAGAAGTCGAGAAATTTCGACAGCTGCCGTTGAATGCATTCCTGATTGTGATGCAATTCTTCTTCGCTTAGCAGATGACGTTCCATCGACTTCATGGACGGATCGCCGATCATGCCGGTAGCGCCTCCTACCAGCGCCAGCGGTTTGTGTCCGCAACGCTGGAAATGACGGAGCATCATCACGCCTACCAGATGCCCGATGTGTAACGAATCGGCAGTAGGATCAATACCCACATACGCCGTGGCCGTGGCCGTTTCCTTCCGCAAATATTCTTCCACGCCCGGCGTCACATCGTGTATCATGCCGCGCCAGCGCAATTCTTCCGTGAAATTCATAACGCGGTTATTTTACCCGTTCGGAATAAACCCTGGTGCGGGTGTCCACTTTAATTTTTTCGCCCTGTTCGATGAACAGCGGCACTCCGACAATGGCTCCCGTTTCGAGGGTAGCCTGTTTAAGCGACGAAGTGGAAGCGGTATCGCCGCGTACCCCCGGCTCGGTATAGGTGATTTCCAGTTCCACAAACGGAGGCAATTCGCAGGTCAGCACACGTTCTTCGTCGGCGAGGAACATCATCTCAACGTATTGTCCTTCTTTCATCAGATCGAAATTTTCCACGAGATCTTCCTGCAAGTCTATCTGGTCGTATGTCTCGCTGTGCATAAAGTGGAAACCGAGATCATCCTTGTAAAGGAACTGGTAGGGACGCCGTTCCACACGTATTTCGTCCACCTTTTCGCCTGCGGTAAAAGTATTTTCCAGTATCCGTCCGTTTTCGAGATTGCGGAGCTTGGTTTTCACGAAAGCGCCTCCCTTGCCCGGTTTTACATGCTGAAACCATACGATGGCGCACGGTTTATCGTTGTAGCGAATACACATCCCATTCCTGAAATCTGCTGTAGATGCCATTGATTATTTATGAAATTTACAAAATATTTTAGGGCGCAAAAGTAAGTGAAATGAACGAGTTTTGCAAATCCACGGATGCAATTTATCCTCGATGAGGGCTTGCCGTTCAAATGATCGCACCGATTATTGATTGTCCATTTTTTTGATATCAAAATTATTTTATAGCTTTGCAGTCTGCAAGTGATATATTTATTTTAATGATATGAAAAATTTCTTGACGGTTATTGGAATGCTGTCTGTCGGATGGAGCAGTTTGCTTGCCCAGACGGTGCAGGTTACCGGAACGGTAAGCGATGAAAGCGGGGCTATACTGCCGGGGACAACGGTGCTTGTAAAAGGCACCGCCAATGGTACGATAAGCGACGGTAATGGAAAATATACCGTTAGCGCGGACGGGGATGCCACGCTGGTATTTTCTTTTGTGGGCATGGTGACGCAGGAGGTGGAAGTAGGCGGCCGGAGTGTGATTGATGTGTCGTTGCAAACGGGCGTTGAACTGGAAGAAGTAGTGGTAACTGCGCTGGGTATCTCGCGCGAGAAGAAAGCGCTTGGGTATGCGGTGCAGGAGATCAAGAACGACCAGCTGACGCAGGCGGCAAGCGCCAACCTTGCTACCGCTTTGCAGGGGAAAATATCCGGATTGAGCATCAGACCCTCCAGCGGTATGCCGGGGGCATCTTCGCAAATTGTGATCCGGGGCGCCCGCTCTTTTGACGGAAACAATACCCCTCTGTATGTGATTGACGGGATGCCGGTGTCTTCGACATCCGATATTTTAAACTCGGATGGCATTACAGGCACCGATTTTTCCAACCGCGCCATGGACTTTGACCCTAATGATATTGCGTCGGTCAATATCCTCAAAGGACAGGCCGCTTCCGCATTATACGGGCTTCGCGCATCCAACGGGGTAATCGTGATCACCACAAAAAGCGGGAAAGGACTGGCCAAGGGCAAAGCGCAGGTTACCTTCAACAGCAATGTCGGCTTTGACGTTATCAGCCGTTATCCCGACCTGCAAACAAAGTATGCGCAAGGGTCGGGAGGGCGATTTGATCCCGGCTCGCCAACGTCGTGGGGGCCGCTGATTACCCAACTTCCGGATGACCCGCTATATGGAGGGAATACGATAAATGCACAGACGAACAGGGACGGGAAAAAACCGGGGATGTACTATGTCCCGCAACGGGAAAACGCAGGAGTAGATCCCTGGGTAACGCCGCAAGCGTATGATAATGTGAAAACCTATTTTGACACGGGATTGACATGGAATAATTTTCTTCATGTGGCGCAGGCGTTGGAAAATTCTTCCTATTCCGTCTCTTTGGGCAATTCCACGCAAACGGGAATTATTCCATCGACGGGAATGGACAGGTACAATGCCAGGGTGAGCGCGGAGACCAAGCTGTCGCGGAATTGGAAATCGGGCTTAACGGCTAACTATGTAAGTACGTCCGTCAACAAAATGCCGTCTGCCAATGACGGGATTGTCGCTCAGGTTTATCCTGCTCCGCCGAGTTACGATCTGGCGGGCATCCCCAGCCATGATGCGAATAATCCGACCCAGCAGAACAGCTATCGGGGAGGCGATTTTCCCAATCCCTACTGGGCAATAGATAATATCGAATTTACGGAAAAAACCGATCGTTTCTATGGTAACGCTTTCATCGAATTTTCCGCCGATTTGGCGGCAAACCAGACACTGAAAGTGAAATACCAGCCGGGGGTGGATTTTTATACTTCCAATTATGAAGACATGTGGGGTTATGGGATCAAAGGGTCAAGCAATAACGGACAGGCGGAAAATTACAACATCTCCAACATGACCTTCAATTCGTGGCTAACGTTGAATTATGACTGGAAAATCAATGAAACATGGCGGCTGGATGCCATGCTGGGCAATGAGATACTGCAACAAAACAGCCACTATGTATATGCTTACGGCGCAGGATTCCAGTTTCCGGGATGGAACCACATCAATAATTCCATTTCGAAGAACACCGACCAGTCTTATGTGAAAGACCGTACCGCCGGATTCTTTGGCAACCTCTCCCTGTCGTACAACAACATGCTGTTTGTAACGGCCACCGGCCGGAATGACATTGTATCCGCCATGCCGCGCAATAACCGTTCGTATTTCTATCCTTCCCTTTCCGTCGGCTTTATCCTGACGGAACTGGATGCGCTGCACAGGCATCCTATACTGAATCATGCCAAACTGAGAGCCTCCTATGCCGAAGTGGGACAAACGGGCGAAGGAACGAATGCTTACAAAATCAATTTTTACAGTGTGCCCGGATACGGCAGCGGCTTTTATATGTTCACGCCGCTGATGTATCCCGTCAACGGTACCAACGCCTATGCGCCCTACTGGAGGGTATATGATCCCAACCTGAAGCCGCAGAACACAAAATCTTTCGAACTTGGGGTCGATCTCAGTTTATTGGATCATCTCTTTACTGTCAATTATACTTTCTCTCGACAGAATGTGAAAGACCAGATTTTCAGCGTACCGCTTGCCGGTTCTACGGGAGCGTCCGAATATGTCACCAATGCGGGCAAACTGCACACAAATACGCATGAACTCACTTTGGGCGTTAATCCAATACGGACATCATCCGTTCACTGGGAGCTGGCTTTCAACTTCACTCGGATGACCAACTATGTGGACGAACTGGCCGAAGGCGTAGAAAGCATCATGTTGGGCGGCTTCGTTACGCCACAGGTACGCGCCGGCGCAAAAGAAGAATATCCTGTCATTTACGGCACAAGTTATAGAAGAAATGAGCAGGGACATATCGTAGTAGATGGCATCGGTGTTCCGCTGGCGGGCGAACCGAAGGTCATCGGGCAGGTAGCCCCCGATTTCCTGCTGGGTTTCAACACCACGCTCAGCATATACAAATTAAGCGTATCGGCAGTATTGGATTGGAAATCGGGCGGGCAAATGTACGGCGGCACAAACGGATTGCTCGACTATTACGGCATTAGCAAAGCAACCGAAAACCGCGACGAAGGCTCGTTCATCGTAAACGGAGACAAGGAAGACGGTACAAAAAACGACATCGCCATCAAAGGCGCCGGCATGTGGCAACTCTTTTCCGAAACGGTCAGCGATATTGACGAATCGTCCATCTATAACAGTTCCTTTGTCAAATTGCGTGAAATAGCGCTTGCTTATCCGGTTATTCATAAGGAACATTTTCAGGCGAGCGTGAATGTCTTTGCCAGAAATCTTTTGTTATGGACGGAGTTCCCCAATTTCGACCCCGAAGCTACCCAGGGAAACAGCAATATGACGGGAGCTTTCGAGCGTTTCTCATTGCCGCAGACAAGCAGTTACGGCGTGGGAATAACCATAAAATTTTAATCATCATTCTAAATTATAACAATATGAAAAAGTATGGAATCACGGCTATCCTTGCAGCGGCGGTAATCGCCGTTACGGGATGCACGGAAGACATCATGGACGACATCAACAAAGACAACAGTAAATCTTTGTATGCCCCCGCAAAGGCGATTGTGTCGGAATTGATAACATCCACAGCGTTTTCTACGGTAGGAGGCGATTTTTCACTCTATGCGTCCATTTATGTAGAACATGAAACGGGAGTGCACAACCAGATGTTCAATGCGGAAACCCGCAGGGGCGAACCTGTTGCTTCCACTACCTACAATAATGTATGGGCAAGTACATATACCAATATTAGAAATGCCAAGCTGGCGATAGCCAAATGCACCGAAGCCGGAGGGTTGGACGAAGGCAATGAGGTTACGCTGGGAGTAGCCAAGCTTTTGCTGGCATACAATGCCGCCGTGCTAACCGATTTGTTCGGCGACGTACCTTTTACCGAAGCAGGCGAAATGAAGCCCGACGGAACGCCCAAATACATGCAACCCAAGATAGACCGACAGGAAGACATCTATCAAAACGTCCTGCAACTGCTGGACGAAGCCATCCGCTGTTTTGACGGTACGGACAACGGGCTTAACGGAAGTTTGGGCGCCAACGACTACATCTACGGGAGAGCGAATTTAAACGCGCATTTAAAGGGAAAAACGAACGCTTTATGGAAAAAGGCGGCTTACGGTCTAAAAGCCCGTTATACCATGCGGCTGTTGGGAAGAAGCGCCGACAGAACCGCCGATTTGCAAAACATCCTGTCCTGGATCAATGCTTCTTTTGCCGACGCTGATGAGGAATTAAAGTTTGACCTGTATGACGGCGAAACCAACGTCAATCCCCTGTTCGGTTTCAGCTACAGCCGCGATGCGCTTGGCGCCAGCCGAAGCTTGCTGAAAAAATTTGTCGAACGGAACGATCCCAGAGCCTCCCAGTATTTCGGAGGATGGTATTCAACAATTGTAATGATTACCGATCCGGCAGAGGTGATTACCGCCCCCAACGGCAATCCGGAACAGGCGCAGTTTTATTATGACCTGGCGATTGCCAATTATGCCGCCACCGCTCCTACCCAATTGCTGAGTTATCATGAACTACAGTTTTTAAAGGCCGAAGCGCTTGCTCGACTTGGCGGCGGCAATACGGCTTTAGCCAAAAGCGCCCTTAAAGAAGCGATCACCGCCGGTTTTGCTAATCTGCAAACGGCTGTCGCCTCCGCACTGGACAGGTGGGCAGAGGGACAAGTTGATTTGAGCGCCGATTCGGCGGAACACTATTTTAACACCGTTGTGGCTGCACGATTTGACGCCGATCCGTTGCGGGAAACAGCCATTCAAAAATATCTCGCTTTTGCGGGAGCATCAGGCGAATCCCTTGAAGCATACAATGATTACCGGCGCTGGAAATCCTTGAACGAGCCTTGCATCGAACTGGCAAATCCGCACAATAGCGATCGGTTTCCTCAGCGTTTTTCCTACGCCATAGATGAGGTAACCAACAATCCTGCCATCCGGGAAGCCTACGGAAACGGTCAGTACGTTTACACCGAACCTGTCTGGTGGGCAGGGGGAAGCCGATAACGCCAAACCATACGGAACGAAGCGGAAATCAGCGCGGCAGAAACCTTCCGAAAAGGCTTATTCTTCCTATTTTGCGCACCCTCAAAAAATCTATCTCCCATAAGGGATGCGAAATAAATAAGCTATAACAGTTTTCCGGTGTCCCGCAGGGACGACTCCTGTGGAGAGGGTATCCGAAGGACGGTGTGGTTTTCTCGACTGAGCAAAACCTGACACTGTCAAAGTCCCTGCGGGACTTAGTCGTTGTCCTGCATTCACTCCTGTGGCGGTGTCCGAAAAACGGTGTGCTTTTCCCGATTAAGCAAATATGAAAGGTCTTCAATCGTTCTCAAGATACAGGGAACCACCCCAGTCCTTCGGACACCCCTTCGAAGGTGGGGAATCCCGAAATCCTACTAATCTTTTAATCTTACGGTCCCTAATCAAAAAAGGCAATAGCACCTCTAAAAAAGATTTAGCCACAAAATGACATTCTTTTCCCCATTCGATTATTATTACTATCTTTGTAGACAGCATTATCTTATTGTACAATCAAAGAAATGATAGAATTTAATTTTAAGTCTTCCGGAGGGCAAATAGCTCTTTTTCTTATATTATTTGGCATTAGCATTATCTTCTTTAGTCTGTTTGCCACTCTTACGGCTTCGTTTATTTTCGGAAAAGATAACTTATCCTCTATCGAAGCATTACGGTATATCACAAGCGTATCTCAAATAGGCGTTTTCGGATTAACAGGATTTGTATTTGCATACTTTGTTAATGAAAGAAAAGCAATAGACTACCTACGACTAAATACAGGCATTTCAGGTTTAAGTTGTTTCTTTTTAGTCGTAATTGCGATAGTAAGTCTTCCCGTTTTATCATGGGTAATAGAATGGAACGAAGGGATGAAATTACCGCAATTCATGTCTTCAATAGAACTTTGGATGCGCCAACAAGAAGACGCCGCTATCAAATTAAACGCCCTACTCCTTTCCGGAGATCAGATATATGTTCTATTCATCAATCTATTAGTAATCGCCATTATTCCTGCTTTTTGCGAAGAATTGTTATTTAGAGGCGTACTGATTACATGGTTTAAAAAACTTGGACGCAATGTACATGTTTCCATATTTTTAAGCGCCTTCCTGTTCAGCGCTATTCATTTACAATTCTACGGTTTCATTCCACGCTTGTTGTTAGGGATATATCTGGGATATGTGTTTGTCTGGACAGGTTCTATTTGGTCAAGCGTAATCGCTCATTTTATCAATAACGGGATGATAGTAGTTGTTACCTATTTATATAACATCCAATTAATCAATATTCCGTATGATGATTTTGGTACTGTCGGAAATAGCTGTCTGTTGATTGCTATTTCCGCCGTATTATCTTCTCTTTGTATCTATCTTTTCTATAGAGTGAGGAGTTTTTGATAATGCCTATATTGGTCAGATTCTTGTTTGCTACCGCATAGCAAATAAGAAACTTTCTATAGGCGAAAAAGAAAAAGTAAAAACATATCCTTCTCAAATTATCTCTACCGCATCTTCTTTTATCCAGCCTTTGTTTCCGTTAGAAAAACGAACTTCTATCCAACTTCCTGCTTTATCCGTAATCTGAATTTTTATTCCTTCGTGTACAGTAAAAAGATCCGTACCTGAAACATCGGGGGTACTTTTTACTGTTATGATTTTTTGCATGATAATTGCTTCATCTTTGCGATTAGCATTCCCTTTTTGCAAACTGCCAAATACAATACTTAGAACTGCAAACACAACCACAATACATGCAGTTACAAATAAACCCATACGCCAACGCGCAGACGAAAGAATTAAGAGTAACGCAATAGAAATACATCCAAGGCAAACAAGTATAATAGAAATAATTGCCCATAGTTCAACGGTAAACAAATCTCTAACGGCACAAAACCATGTTTTGAGAAAAAACGCTGGTTGAACTTCTATGTTATCAATAGTTTGTTGATTGACAAAAGAAATATTGTGTTTGACGTCTTCATTTCCCGGATTTAACCGCAACGCTCGTTCATACCATAGCAATGATTTCGCCAATTGGTCATCTTTAAAATAAGCATTTCCTAAATCATAATAAACCATGGCGTCTTTATATCCTTCGCTTATCAATTCTTCATATAATAGAATAGCAGTTGTATAATCTTTTTGGTTATAAGCCTCATTTGCTTTTTGAAATGTCTTATTCCCAAAAACAACTGTCGAAGAAAAAAAGAAAATCAATAATAAAACAATGTATTCTCGTAGGTTCTGCATAATATTTTATTTTTTTGTTTGAGAAAAACGCATATCGGTACAGATTATTGTTACTTTTTCCCTATAGCTTCTCCTCCGAAATTGTATTTCACTCCGATTAGACAATTAATTCGTTGAGAAGGATAATCATGATAAAAATAATTTCTCTGATAAGCAAAATTATTAACATTGGCAAAGAAAGACAATCGTTTAGACCATATATATTCAAAACTAAAATTAAAGTCAAAAACAGCTTTCATGGTTTTTGGTGCAATATTTCCATTGATAAATTCAGGATACTTTGCTCCCGTATGCATATAAAGATCTACCCCAAACAAAAACTTCTCCAATAGAAGATAACTTATATCAAACTCCGCAATAAAAACAGGTTTATACCACGCTTCCAACAAATCTACACTCAATTTATAATAATTGTAATCAAGGTTTAAAGTAAGCCAAAGTTGGTTTTTATATTGATACCTCAAATCAAAATGGATATTTAAGTGATTGGATCTGTCTTCTACTATATTAAAGGTATTATTCAAATACAATTCTCTCATAGTATCCTGCGTCTGCATAAAGAATTTCTGCAATGTATCATTGATAAAAAATGGTTTTCCCGAATAAAATCCAAACGAAGCACCTGCTCCAATAGATAAACTGCGAGAAATACCAAGCTGTATACCGGCATAAACTTTTGCTTTTTCATCTGTAAATCCTAAATTGACAATATCAGACAAATAAGGATTTTCCCGCATAAACAACAGATAGGAATTTCTTTTCAATCCGCCATCCAAACCTGCATAAAAGGTAAAAATATGAGGAACTATATGTAAACGAGCTTCAATATCCGGATAAAAATGAAACTTTGTCTTCTCTAAATGTTGAAAATGCAACAGAGCATCAAATCCTATTTTTATAAAATATTCCTCATACTTGAATGTTATATGTGGATTTATGTTTGCCATAGCATTATCACTCAGTTGAGCATTGTTCCAGCGATTGTGAAAATAATTAAACCCAAGCTCTCCACCTGCATTGAGCGAAAACGCTTTTTTCAACTTTACATCATGGTTTAAGGCTACTTTCATTCCCAATTGATGTTCGTATGTTTGGGGTGTATTATCAGTCAGAAAATCATAATTGACACCATAATATTGATTCAACTTATTTGCATTGATATTGTTATTGCTAAAATTCATATTCACATTTATATGGTGGTATTGTCTGCGAATATCCTTTGCTTTTAGTTTATAATCTATCGCTTGCGAAAATGCAGTGTCGGGTTGAACCCCATA
>JAISWE010000197.1 GCA_031271175.1 Bacteroidales bacterium
GTTTCCGGTACCGGGACGGTTGATTTTCCGAAAAAGTAACTTCAAAAAGTTCTTCATCGTAGAAAGACAGTTTGGAATTGGTATCCGGACTACATTCCACATAAACAATATCTTGCAGGAGAAATCCCTTAGCGCGGCAAATCTGCTCCGCCAGGGATTTTCCGGCATAGGTGATGGACGTTCCGGGATTGTCCTGATACAGTTCGGTAACAATAACGATCTTTTTTCCGTCTTTTTCACGTATTTTAAGTCCGCATTTGGACGGTAAATTCCACTGTCCTTCAAAATCGAATATTTCGTCGTAATATTTTCGGGAAACTTTCATAACTGTGACAAACTTATAAAATCCTAAACCGCTATTTTTCTTATAACCTCCTTTCCAAAGGATTTGTTAATCAATTGTCTGTTGCGGGGACGGTAAGTGCCTTCTTCCATTTCGCGCATCATTACCCGGGTGAACAGGCGCATCATCTTTGATTCCTGGGTTTCTTCTCCGTAGAAAGTATTCCATGCATATTCGTACAATTCCTGCAATCGTTCGGCCGACATCTGTTTCGGATGATATACTACCTGTCCGGCATTGTAATGGTTCCAGTCGAAATCGAAGATGCGTCCCTGCCTCATCAGATCGTCATATACTTTGGTGTGAGGGAAAGGCGCCATTACCGTAAATTCGGCGAGGTCAAGATCAATGTCCAGCAGGAAGTCTATCAGGCGCTTGATATCGTCCTCGGATTGATTGTCCAAACCGAGCAAGATCGTACCTTCCACGCCGATCCCATTATCGTGGTAGCGCTTGATACGTTCCCGGATATAGTCCGAGGTGTCATAAACCGCCTGATATACGTACCATGCGCCGGCCTGCGCCGCCAAATCCAGTATTTTGGGATCGTCTTCGATGGTGTGGCTGATCCATTTCTTTTTGAAAGGAATCATTTCACGAAACAGTTGCATTTCCCATTCCTTGTTTTGCGCCAGTGAGTTGTCCACAATAAAAAGGCGGTTATTGTCGATGGTGGCCAGTTCTTCTATCACTTTGTCTATCGGGCGGGGGCGGAAACAGCGCCCGCCGAGATAGGATACCGCACACGGATAGCAACTGAAACGGCATCCGCGTGAAGCATGAAACAGATCGACCATCTGTACCCCTTTGTGGTTGTACAATTCACGTTTATAAAGGTCGCGGCGGGCAGGCCCAATCCATTCCACCGGCGGCAGCTTCCCCATGAAATTATACACATTTTTAAGCCGTCCGCATTTCCAGTCATTCAGCACCTCTTCCATGCGCCCTTCGGCTTCCCCCAAAAAAACGGCGTCGGCATGTTTCATCGTTTCTTCGGCATGAAGCATGGTAGAAATACCGCCAAAGATTACCTTTTTACCCTGCCGGCGGAACTTGTCGGCAATCTCCCACCCGCGCTTCACCTGCGTACTGAGCATGGTGGAAATGGCGATCAAATCGCACATTTCGTCAAAGTCAATTTCCTCCACATTCTCATCCGTAAAGGAAACTTCCACTTCCTCTGGCAAAGCTGCCGCCAACACTACCGGCCCGTGAGGCGGCAGGTTGAAAGTGGTTTGTCCCGGCAGTTTAGGCCATCGGGGATAAATCAATTTTAATTTCATCCGCATTTAAATTATTGCGCAAATATACCACCATTTTGTCTTTTCTACAAACGAATTTGGATATTGACGCAATCGGACGGACGCAATCTTAATTTGAGCGATTTTTTTTCCCGCGGCGAAAAATTTTTTTATTTTTTTCGGACAATATAAAATTATCATTATCTTTGCACAAAATTTTATTTGAATATGCAAAAGATATCTGTGAACCGGTTTTGGTGGTGGCTTACCTTTTACAAAGTGTGAGGAGCATAGCCATTGTCTGAACCGAACGGATTTTCAAAATACCATCAGGGCTGTCGAACCTCACGACAGCCCTGATTTTTTTAATATAAAGAAGGAAATGGATTATCAAGTAGATCAATATGGTTATTACGGGATTTTCGGCGGCGCCTATGTCCCTGAGATTCTTTATTCCAATGTGGAAAATCTTCGGAAATCATATCTCCGGATCATCAACGGGGAAAGTTTTCAACAGGAATTTCACAGCCTGCTCCGTGATTATGCGGGACGGCCGACGCCACTCTATTTTGCCCGCCGGCTGTCGGAAAAATATGGCGCCCGCATTTATCTCAAGCGGGAAGACTTGAACCATACGGGTGCACACAAAATCAACAACACTATCGGACAGATTTTGCTGGCGCGGCGAATGGGCAAGCAGCGCATCATTGCCGAAACGGGGGCAGGACAGCATGGCGTGGCCACCGCTACCGTCTGTGCCCTGATGAACATGCAGTGTGTGGTGTACATGGGCGAAACCGACATTGCGCGACAGGCGCTGAATGTACGCAAGATGCAAATGCTGGGAGCGGAAGTCAAACCTGTGAACAGCGGCAACAAAACGCTGAAAGACGCTACCAACGAGGCTATACGCGACTGGTGCTGCCATCCGGACAATACGCATTATATTATCGGTTCAACGGTGGGGCCTCATCCCTATCCCGATATGGTTGCCCGTTTCCAGTCGATAATAAGCGAGGAAATCAAACAGCAGTTGGTAGAAAAGGGAGAACGTGACGCCCCCGATTACCTGATTGCCTGTGTGGGAGGCGGAAGCAATGCCGCCGGAACATTTTATCACTACCTGAACGACGAACGGGTAAAACTGATTGAAGTGGAAGCCGCAGGAAAAGGTATTGACAGCGAACAATCTGCGGCTACCATCCACTTGGGGCGCAAAGGCATCATACATGGAAGCCGTACCCTGCTCATGCAGACGGAAGACGGACAAATCATCGAACCGTATTCCATTTCCGCAGGACTGGATTACCCCGGCATTGGACCGCTTCATGCGCACCTGGCTGCTACAGGCCGTGCAGAAATACTTGCCGCCACCGATGAAGAAGCTGTGCGGGCTGCCTTTGAACTGACCGCGATGGAAGGCATTATTCCTGCGCTTGAGTCGGCTCATGCGCTGGCAGCCCTTCCCATGAAAACCTTCCGACCGGCAGATGTCGTCGTAATTACCATTTCCGGGCGGGGCGACAAAGACATGGACACCTACTCCGCCATGTTTGACCAATTTTGCAACAATACGCTCACTAAATAAATCTTTACCATGAAAATAAAAATACAAACCATTGTTAAAAAACAATTGATAGACACGCAGACGCCTGTCAGTATCTATTTGAAAGTAAGGGATATGTATCCCGAATCGGCTTTGCTGGAAAGTTCCGATTTTCACTCGACGGACAACAGTTTTTCTTTTATCGGGATTGAGCCGCTGGCGCGTTTCAGCGTAAAGCAAAACCGGGTAACGGAACAGTTTCCCGACGGAAACATGGAAATCCATACGATTGACTGCCAGCGACGACCGGAAGACATGCTGAACGAGTTCGTTCACCGTTTCGAGGTCGAGACCGGCGGACAAAAAAGCAAGCTGAACGGTTTTTTCGGCTACACAGCCTATGATGCTGTCCGTTATTTCGAGCATATCCCGGTGACATACGACGAGAACGACGAAGCGGGCAACCTTCCGGAAATGACCTATATCCTTTACCGTTTCGTAATAGCCATCAACCATTTGCATAACGAAATGACCATCACCGAAAACCTGTGTAACGAACGCGCCAGCGGGATGCAGGAACTTTTGTCGATTCTCGAAAGCCGCAATTTCCCTTCCTATCATTTCAGCACGCAAGGCACAGTTACATCATCCGTTACCGACGAACAGTACAAAGCGTTTGTGCGGCGCGGCATAGATCACTGTTTACGCGGCGACGTGTTTCAGATTGTCCTTTCACGACGCTTCCAACAGGATTTCAAGGGTGATGATTTCAAGGTATATCGCGCCTTGCGTTCTATCAATCCTTCTCCATACCTGTTTTATTTTGATTTCGGGTCGTACCGGATTTTCGGCTCGTCGCCCGAAACGCATGTCAAAGTGGAGGGCCTCCGTGCCGCCATTGATCCGATAGCGGGAACCTTTCACCGTACCGGCGACGACGCCAAAGACGAAGAACTGGCGCGGCAGTTGCTCAATGACCCGAAGGAAAACGCGGAACATGTGATGCTGGTAGATTTGGCGCGTAATGACTTGAGCCGGAACGCGACGGATGTAAAAGTAGCGTCCTTCAAGGAAGTACAGTTTTATTCTCATGTGATCCATTTGTTGTCGCGCGTAACAGGAACCGTCGCTCCGGATGTGAACCGTATCCGCCTGTTTGCCGATACTTTTCCCGCCGGGACACTTTCGGGCGCGCCCAAGGTAAGAGCCATGCAACTTATCAATGAAATAGAACGGCAACCTCGCGGCATCTACGGCGGATGCATAGGTTACATAGGGTTGGACGGCGACATCAATCACGCCATCACCATACGTTCTTTCCTTAGTCGGAACAATAAACTTTATTTTCAAGCCGGCGCCGGCATAGTCGCTAAATCGAATCCCGAAAGCGAACTGCAAGAAGTTAATAACAAACTGGAAGCGTTGCGCAAGGCAATAGAACTTGCAGTAGAAAACTGGCAATAACATTCACCTAATATCAACAGGATCAAATGAAAATACTTGTTTTCGACAATTATGATTCGTTTACATACAACCTTGTCCATGCTGTCCGGAAGTTAGGTTTCGACGATATCACCGTGGTGCGCAACGATCGCATCCGACCGGAAGAAATACAGCCGTTCGACAAGATTATCCTGTCGCCCGGCCCCGGTATTCCGTCGGAAGCAGGGATATTATTGCCGCTGATACGGCAATATGCACCGTCCAAAAGCATTCTCGGCGTATGCCTTGGCGAACAGGCTATCGGGGAAGCGTTTGGAGCCACCCTGCACAACTTGGGCGAGGTCTTCCACGGAGTGGCTACACCGGTGCAAATCATCGAAAAAGATACGCTTTTCGAAGGATTGCCCGCACAGATAGAAGCCGGCCGTTACCATTCGTGGATCGTCGGCCACGACCGTTTTCCTTCCGATCTGCGGATTACGGCAATCGACGAAGCCGGTCATATCATGGCGCTGGCGCACAAAAAATACGATGTGCACGGCGTACAGTTCCATCCCGAATCGGTATTGACACCGTTGGGAGAAAAAATCATCGACAATTTTCTTAACAGTTAAGGCTTATTTTTAATAAAATGAAAACATTATTATACAAATTATTTGAACACAGCTACCTTGACCGCAACGAATCGCGTGAAGTACTCATCAGGATGGCGCAGGGAGCTTACAATGAAAGTCAGATTACGGCGTTTATCACGGTTTTTTTGATGCGCAGCATCACTACCGACGAATTGTCCGGGTTCCGCGATGCGTTGCTTGAATTGCGTATTCCGGTGGATTTGAGCGAATACAACGCCATCGACATCGTAGGAACAGGCGGCGACAACAAAAACACGTTCAATATTTCCACTTGCGCCTGCCTTACTGTGGCAGGTGCAGGCTACAACGTGGTGAAACACGGCAACTACGGTTCTACCTCCGTTAGCGGCGCTTCGAACGTCATTGAAATGCACGGGGTAAAGTTTACCCGCGATCCGGATGTGATGAAACGTTCGCTCGATGCCTGCAATTTTGCTTATCTGCACGCACAGTTTTTTAATCCTGCGCTCAAAGTAGTAGCGCCGGTGCGGAAAGCGCTGGCTGTACGCACCTTTTTCAACATGTTGGGGCCACTGGTGAATCCCACCCTGCCCGGACGTCAAATGTTGGGGGTTTACAACCTGAAACTGGCGCGTTTGTATCATTACCTGTATCAGCAGACCGACATTGACTATACCATCGTCAATTCGCTCGACGGCTACGACGAGGTGTCGCTGACAGGCGAATTTAAGGTGTTCTGCCGTCGTGAAGAAAGGGTTTATTCACCCGAAGAGTTGGGTTTTTCGCGCTGCACCGGGGGCGATCTTGACGGGGGTAATACGGCGGAAGAGGCCTCCGCGCTTTTCGATCGGGTGATGGATGGATCGGCGACACAGGCACAGACCAATGCCGTGATAGTCAATGCCGCTTTCGCCATCCGCACCGTTTGTCCCCATCAACCTATCGACGAGTGTATCTCTATTGCACGCGAATCACTTGAAAGCGGCAAAGCGAAACAAGTGATGAAAACCTTTGTGGAAATCAATTCGTAATCAGCTCTTTGTATAATTCGGCGAGTCGTTTACGGAGATGCAGCGCGGCATAATGCTTCCGCGATAGCAAAGTGTTTACGGGAATACCGGTGGTTCGGGCAATGTCTTTTATCGGAATACCATCCAACTCCGTCAATTCGTAAATTTTGCGCTGTTCGGGAGGTAGCTCCGCGAGAGCGCTTTCCAGTTCCGTCCAAACCAGTGAACGAAGGTATTCCGTTTCGGGTGTAGCGTCTGTTGCCCCATTGACAAACAGGGTATCCGAAAAATCCTCCAACATCCCGTTGTCGGCTTCTTCGTACCGGTACACCGGTAACGATTCCTCGTGTCTTTTGGCGCCGTGATTGATGATCGTGTTGCGTGCCACGCGGTATAACCATGCCGTCACGTGTTCAATCGGATTCATGGCGTTGCCGATTGTTTTTACGAATTGGTAAAGTACGTCCTGAAGAATATCTTCCGCATCTTCTCTGTTCTTAACCCGTTTCCGGATAAAGGATTTTAATCGCGGTTGATGATCTATAATAATTTTTTCAACATCTGAATGTTCTTTCAACTTATTCATTTTCTTTTGCCGGCATACCATCCGTCTTCGAGCCGAAGCCTCCTTCCATCCGAAAGTGAAAATGGTGTTTATGGAACAAATCATGCCTTTTTAGAACAAATTCTTTCCGTTCTTCGGGAGTCATTTTCATCCACTTTTCGCGGATAGGATTGTGGTGAATATGAGCGCCCAACCAATGTTTGCCATTAAAACTGCCGAATAATATCCGTGCAAGCACAAACAAGCCCAAGGCTTGCCAAAGGTTAATGCCGGCAAACCCGAAAATATCCGGCAAAAGCCAATTCCACAACACCATGACGGCAACGCCGAACACGGCAACAATCATCAATCCCCACAGCGCCCACAGCGCCCACAGCGCCATCTTTACAATATTTATTTTCATCGCTATTTGATATATTTAATTTTCATATTCGTTCGACTAATTTTAAGGCGTTGAATTTGCATTTACCGAGACAGTCTCCGCAGGCAGAACACTTGTCGGGGTATTTCACTACGGCATGTATTCCCGTTTCGCCCGTTGCCGTTTCCAACACATGGCGAGCGCATTTTTTCACGCAACGCCGGCATCCGGTGCAAATACTTTCAACCACACAGACGACTTTTCCTTTGCGCTTTTGCTTGCGATACAAACTACTTGTAATCAACAGTATAAGCATCATTCCTGTACCGATATATACTACATTCACTGTCATTATACATTATTTTTTCGAGAAAACGCTCTACTTATACAGACAGATAAAACGTGAAAATATTTTACGGAAGGAAAAAAAAATTAGGCGGCATCATGGGTAATATCATTTATTTTATGTAACTTTGTAAAAATTGACCCATTCACCAAAAGGGATAGAAATAAATGAAAACCAAAGCAGTACGCTTGTACGGCAAAGACGATCTCCGGCTGGAATCGTTTGACCTTCCCGCCATCAGGGAGGATGAGATTTTAGCAAAAGTAGTGTCCGACAGCATTTGCATGTCCAGTTACAAAGCCGTCCGGCAGGGCGCCGACCATAAGCGCGTACCCGACAACGTGGCGGAACATCCTGTGATCATCGGGCATGAGTTTTGCGGCGAAATCATTGAAGTCGGAAAAAAATGGCAGGGCGCATTCCGCAGCGGCGCCAAATTTTCCATACAGCCTGCGCTGAATTACAAAGACAGTCTGGATGCTCCCGGTTATTCCTACCGTTATATCGGCGGCAATGCCACCTATATCGTGATACCCGGCGAAGTGATGGAAATGAACTGTCTGCTGGAATATACCGGCGATGCGTTTTTTCTGGGTTCGCTGGCGGAGCCGATGTCGTGCGTCATTGGTGCGATCCATGCCGCTTACCACACCCGCAACGGAGTATATCATCACGAAATGGGCATCAAGGAAGGAGGAAACATGGCCATCCTTGCCGGCGTCGGCCCGATGGGGCTGGCGGCTGTTAATTACGTCATCCACTGTCCGCGCCGTCCGGGGCTATTGGTCGTTACCGATATCGACCATGCCCGGCTGGCGCGCGCCGCATCGCTCTACACTGTTGAAGAAGCCGCCCGCAACGGGATCCGGCTCGTTTATCTCAACACAAAAGATACGCCCGATGCGGAAAACTACATGAAAGGACTGACCGGCGGCAAAGGATTCGATGACGTGCTGGTATTTGCTCCCGTAAAACAAGTAGTGGAACAGGCCGACCGCCTTTTGGGGCAGGATGGTTGCCTGAACTTCTTTGCAGGCCCTTCCGATACGACTTTCAGCGCCGAATTGAATTTTTATAATGTTCACTATGCTTTTACTCACATCGTGGGTACCAGCGGCGGCAATACCAACGATATGGTCGAAGCGTTGAACATGATGTCTGCCGGAACACTCAATCCCGCAGCCATGATTACACATATCGGCGGATTGAATGCCGTGATCGAAACCACGCAAAACTTGCCGCATATACCGGGCGGTAAAAAATTGATCTACACGCATATCGAATTTCCGCTGACCGCATTGGACGCATTGGAAGAAAAAGGAAAAACCGATCCGCTGTCGGCGCAGCTCGCAACACTGGTGAAAGCCAACAACGGCCTCTGGTCGGCAGAAGCCGAACGTTACCTGCTGGAAAACGGGAAAAAAATCGATAGCGTTTAGTGATGAACGAATGGAAAGAAAGGATATATGAAAAGCGGAATAAAAGGATTTGCCGTGATGATTTGCATCCTGACGGCCGGATGCATTGATTACGGGTATTTCGGACTTTCCGACGAAGCCAATATTCTATCGTTCGACGTTGAAGGCCAATTATCAAATGTTATCATTGTCGGTGAAAAAGACGCCGTAGGAGAAGTAAACATCACGGTTCCTACGCTCTACGACATGGAATCATTGACGATAACCAAAGCCGCCTGTACGCAGTTGGCGCAATTCACCACCGATCCCTATGCCCTGACGGACTTCTCACAGCCGATAGAATTGACGCTAATCGCCGAAGACACTACCGTAAGGAAAAAATGGCGCATTACGGTAACCTCTTCAACGGCGCCGGTACAACTGCCTTTTTCCGACATGAAGCAGTGGACGGTTGCCAAAGACGACAATAAAAAGGAAATCACATATACGGAAGGAGGAGTTCTCAAATACGCCTGTTTTCCGGGCAACGGCGTTGCGCTGTCGCCCTGGCAGAGTTCCGCACAAGCCAATGCGTCCAGCCTTTCCGGCATCAACACCATGACGACCACTCCGCAACCAACGGTTTCCACAGCCGAATACGCAAGGATAGAAACCATTCACGTAACGACGGGACAAGCCACGTATGCCGATGCACAAGTTGTCACGGGAGCGCTTTTTACAGGCAAATTTCTTTTCGAACTGTCGTTTGCTCCGAAAATAGGCACCGGCGAACCGCGCAAAATGCTGAATGCCGGCGTTCCCTTTGCCGGACGCCCCCTGTCGGCCGTGGTGAAGGTGCGTTACCGGCCGGGCAGCGTGATGATGGACGGCAGCGGAACGCCCATCACCGAAAGTAACGCCGGAGGGAGGCCGTTACGCGATTCCTGTGAAATATATGTCCTGCTTCACAATCGTTATGCGGAAAAAGACAGATACATTCGCGTGGCGGCGGCGCATTGGCGTACAGGCGCTCCTGTAGGCAACATGGAAGATGATGCTGCCGGATTTGAAGAGATTACGATCCCTTTCGTGTATGGCGAACCGGATGCCGCTGTTTTAGCCGAAAAACCGTATGCCAAAATCGGCGGACAACGCGGGGAACTGACCTTCTACCGCTTTCCGGTGGACAAGGCATCCCGTCCCGTGACGGAAGTTTACGACACCGAGGGCATACCTGCGAGTCATATTACCGTCCTGTTTTCATCCAGTGCATACGGCGACTTCTTCTGGGGAGCCGTCAATCCGACAGGGGCGTTGCGCGGTTCCACCCTTGATATCAAGGATTTCCGACTGACGTATTAAGCCCTAACTCCGCAAAAGTTAAGTAGCCATTTCCTATAAAACGTTAGCATTTAAGCTATTACATCGATTTTATAGACTACCTAATTAGGTAGTCTATAAAATCCTACATACTTTTGTTTACTAAACTATTACAACCATAGACGGGGTAAATATGACGGAGTTAGGG
>JAISWE010000169.1 GCA_031271175.1 Bacteroidales bacterium
TTAAGTTTGTCGGTCAGTACTGTTTTTTAATAATTTTGACTGCAATGCGGAAAAATCATATCTTTGCACCCGAAAAATCGAAAAAATCAGCAGACGAAAATGGAACAGATTCCTTCGAAATACGATCCCAAGGCAACCGAAGACAAATGGTACGCATGGTGGCAGGAACACAAAATGTTCAAATCGACGCCCGACAAACGGGAGCCTTATACGATAGTCATTCCGCCGCCCAACGTGACGGGCGTGCTGCACATGGGTCACATGCTGAACAACACCATTCAGGACATTCTGGTGCGCCGCGCCCGCATGGCAGGCAAAAACGCCTGCTGGGTGCCCGGCACCGACCATGCCTCCATTGCAACGGAAGCAAAAGTAGTTGACAAACTCGCGAAGGAAGGCATCCGGAAAACCGACCTCACGCGCGAACAGTTCCTCGAACATGCCTGGGAATGGACGCACAAGCACGGCGGGATCATCCTCGAACAACTGAAAAAACTCGGCGCGTCGTGCGACTGGGACAGGACGTGCTTCACTATGGACGAAAAACGTTCGCAGAGCGTCATCAAAGTGTTTGTCGATCTCTACAATAAAGGGCTGATTTATCGCGGCATCCGTATGGTCAACTGGGACCCTGCCGCGCAAACTGCCATTTCCGACGAAGAAGTGAACCACCGCGAAGAGCATGGAAAACTCTATTACCTGCGGTACAGGCTATGTCCGCCGGAGGAAGGCTACATCGTGGTCGCCACCACACGTCCCGAAACCATTTTTGGCGACGTGGCGGTGTGCATCCATCCCAACAACCCGAAAACAGCCCTCCTGAAGGGGAAAAAAGTGATAGTGCCTGTCGTTGGCCGCACGGTGCCTGTCATCGAAGACGAATACGTGGACATGGAATTTGGCACCGGATTCCTGAAAGTGACGCCAGCCCACGACGCAAACGACTACATGTTGGGCGAAAAGTACGGTCTGGAGATCATCGACGTTTTCAACGACAACGGCACGCTCAATGCGCACGGCTTGCAGTACGAAGGTATGGACAGGTTTGCGGCGCGCCGGCAAATCGAAAAAGACCTCGAAGCGCTGGGACTGATGGAAAAGGTCGAACCCTACACCAACAGCGTCGGCTATTCCGAGCGCACCGACGTACCCATAGAACCGAAGCTGTCCATGCAATGGTTCCTGAAAATGGAACAACTGGCAAAACCGGCGCTCGAAGCGGTGGAAAACGATGTCATCCACTTTCATCCCGTCAAGTTCAAAAACATGTACCGCCACTGGATGGAGAACGTCAAGGACTGGAACATCAGCCGGCAACTGTGGTGGGGGCATCGCATCCCTGCATGGTACCTGCCCGAAGGCGGTTATGCAGTGGCGGAAACCGCCGAAGAAGCGCTGACGCTGGCACGCCGGCAAACGGGCAGGGACGATTTGCAGCCCGCCGACCTGAAACAGGACGAAGACTGCCTCGACACGTGGTTCTCCTCGTGGCTGTGGCCACTCTCCGTGTTCGACGGCATCAACCGACCCGACAACCCCGACATCCGCTATTACTACCCCACCAACGACCTGGTCACCGCACCCGAAATCATCTTTTTCTGGGTAGCCCGCATGATTGTCTCCGGATTTGAATACCGGAAAGAAGCCTGCTTCCGTAACGTGTACTTCACGGGCATCGTGCGCGACAAGCTGGGCAGGAAAATGTCCAAATCGCTCGGCAATTCGCCAGACCCCGTCGTCCTGATGGACAAGTACGGCGCGGACGGCGTGCGCATGGGCATGTTGCTCACCTCGCCCGCCGGCAACGACCTCCCCTTCGACGAAGCCCTCTGCGAACAGGGACGCAACTTCAACAACAAGATATGGAACGCTTTCCGCCTCGTAAAAGGCTGGCAACCGGACGAACAAGCCCAGCAGCCGCTCACTTCGGCGCAGGCGTGCCGGTGGTTCGAAGCGCTGCTCAACCGCTCTATCGTCGAAATGGACGACCTGTTCGACAAATACCGCCTCTCCGAAGCCCTGATGAGCGCTTACAAACTTTTCTGGAACGAATTTTCGGCATGGTACCTCGAAATGATAAAACCCGCCTGCGGGCAGCCCATCGACGGAAAAACCCACCGCGCCACGCTGGCGTTTTTTGAAAAACTGTTGCAGCTGTTACATCCCTTTATGCCCTTTATCACCGAAGAACTGTGGCACCACCTGCGGGAACGCGGCGCTGGCGAAAGCATCATGATTTCGGCGCTGCCCCGTGCAGGAAGCCAAAACCCGGCGCTGATCGACGCTTTCGATCGGTTGAAGGAAACCGTTGCCGCAGTGCGCAGCATCCGGCAGGAGAAGAACATCCCGGGCAGGGAACCTCTGAGGCTGCTGCACAAGGGCGAAGCGCCCTGTCCCGAACTGTTGGCTGCAATGTGCCGCCTCTCGGAAATCGTCCCAACGGACACTCCACCCGAAGGCGCCATACGGTTTATGATACGCACCACCGCATTCTTTGTGCCGCTGGAAGGGAATATCGACGCCGCCGAAGAACTCCGCAAACTGGAAACGGAACTCGGCCGGCAGGAAGAATTTCTGGCGGCAGTAGAAAAAAAACTGTCCAACGAACGCTTCATCGGCAGCGCTCCCGCACAGGTAGTGGCCACCGAACGCAAAAAGAAGGCGGATGCCGAAAGCCGCATCCAAACCCTGAAAGGACAAATTTGCCATTTTCACCGGAAAAAATGCTAACTTTGCGGCTTTATAATCAAAAATAATGGATTCATACAAAGTGGCAGACATCCACCTGGCCGGTTTCGGCAGGAAAGAGATTGAAATTGCCGAAAAAGAAATGCCCGGACTGATGGCGATACGCGGGAAATACATGGCGGAGCAGCCGTTGAAAGGCGCGCGGATCACCGGATCGCTTCACATGACCGTACAAACGGCAGTGCTTATCGAAACCCTTCACACGCTGGGCGCAGAAGTGCGTTGGGCAAGTTGCAACATCTTCTCCACGCAGGATCATGCGGCCGCCGCCATAGCCGCTGCGGGAATACCCGTATTTGCATGGAAAGGAGAATCGCTGGAGGAGTATTGGTGGTGCACCGAACAGGCGCTCTCCTTCGATGACGGCAAGGGTCCCCATTTGATTGTGGACGACGGCGGCGATGCCACGCTGTTGATTCACTGGGGATACAAAGCCGAAAACGACGCCCAAAGCCTCGAACGCACGCCCGCAAGCAGGGAAGAAGCCGTAATCCTGAACCTGCTGAAAGATATACTGAAAAAGGATAACAACAAATGGCGCCGTATGGTAAAGGAGATACGCGGAGTGTCGGAAGAAACCACCACCGGCGTACACCGGCTGTATCAAATGAAAGAGCGCGGCGAACTGCTCTTTCCTGCCATCAACGTGAACGACTCGGTGACCAAGTCGAAATTCGACAACCTTTACGGATGCCGTGAGTCGCTGGCAGACGGCATTAAGCGCGCCACGGACGTGATGATTGCCGGCAAGGTAACCGTTGTGTTGGGCTATGGCGACGTAGGCAAAGGCTGTGCCAGATCCATGCGCGCCTATGGAGCGCGGGTGATCGTAACGGAAATCGATCCGATATGTGCATTACAGGCCGCAATGGAAGGTTTTGAAGTTGCCGTCATGGCGGAAGCGGTGAAAGAAGGGAACATCTTCATTACCACCACCGGCAACCGCGACGTAGTAACCCTCGAACACATCGCTGCCATGAAAGACCAAGCCATTGTATGCAATATCGGACATTTCGACAACGAAATACAGGTGGACAAGTTGGAAGCATATCCGGGTATCCGGAAAGTCAATATTAAACCGCAAGTGGACAAATACGTCTTTCCCGACGGACACGCCATCTTCCTGCTGGCAGAAGGACGATTGGTGAACCTCGGTTGCGCCACGGGGCATCCCTCTTTCGTGATGAGTAATTCCTTCAGCAACCAGACGCTTGCCCAGTTAGACTTGTGGAAAAACCGGTATGAAACGGATGTTTACCGTTTGCCAAAAAAACTGGACGAAGAAGTAGCCCGCCTGCATCTCGGGCAATTGGGCGTACGGCTAACCGTCCTCTCCGAAGAACAGGCCGCCTACATCGGCGTACCGGTCGAAGGCCCATACAAAGCCGAGCATTACCGGTATTAAGAAGATAGTTTTGCTTTTGAACTAAAAATAATGTATATTTGTCCAAAATAGTACATTATGGAAATTCCGGTATTGGTACAAAACGATACGTGGTTGAAGCCCTATGCGGCGCATATTGCCTGTCGGAAATCGCGTGTCGAGAGGAAAGAGGATGAATTGACCGGCGGTGTTTCGCTGGCTGATTATGCGAACGGCTATCTGTATTTCGGGCTTCACCGCACCGCCGAGGGCTGGGTATTCCGCGAATGGGCGCCCAATGCTGTTGCCATCCACATGATCGGCGATTTTTCCGGCTGGCAGCCCATCGACGAATACGCGCTGTATCCTCTTGCCGACGGGATATGGGAACTTGTGCTGCCGAAGGAGAAGCTTCGACAGGGAGCATTGTATCGCCTGCTCATCCGCTGGAAAGGCGGACAGGGAGAACGGATTCCATCGTATGCCAACCGTTGCTTGCAGGATGAGCAAACCAAGATTTTCAGTGCGCAGGTGTGGAATCCTGAAGAACCGTACAAGTGGAAATCTCATGCGTGGAAAGGAAATACGGACAGTCCGCTGATTTACGAAAGTCACGCAGGCATGGCTACCGAAGAATACCGGGTGGGAACGTTTGCAGAATACCGCGACCGCATCATCCCCTACGTCAAGCAGTCGGGCTACAATACCATACAACTGATGGCTATTCAGGAACATCCGTATTACGGCTCGTTTGGCTACCATGTATCCAACTTTTTCGCAGTATCTTCCCGATTCGGCACGCCGGACGACTTCAAATCGCTGGTGGACGCCGCACACGAACAGGGGTTGCGTGTCATCATGGATCTGGTACACTCCCATTCGGTGAAAAATACCCGAGAAGGGCTGAACCTGTTTGACGGCACACCCTTTCTCTATTTCTACGGCGACGAACGGCGAAACCATCCCGCATGGGATTCGCTGTGTTTCAACTACGGCAAGAACGAAGTGCTGCACTTCCTGCTGTCCAATTGCAAATACTGGCTGGACGAATATCATCTGGACGGTTTTCGTTTCGACGGCATCACCAGCATGTTATATACCCACCACGGGCTGGAAAGGAATTTTACGGAATATGCCATGTATTTTGACGGTTCGGAAAATGCCGACGCTACTACCTATCTGATGCTGGCCAACAAACTGATTCATCAGGTCAATCCTCACGCCATCGCTATCGCCGAAGAGATGAGCGGAATGCCCGGTATCGCCACCCCCATTGATGACGGCGGCATCGGGTTTGATTACCGCCTTGCCATGGGTACGCCCGATTACTGGATCAGGATTATCAAGGAAAAAGAGGACACGGAATGGAACGTGGGCGAACTGTACTATGAATTGACCAACAAACGTTCGGACGAAAAAACGATCGGTTATGTCGAATCGCACGATCAGGCGCTGGTAGGCGACAAAACCATCTTTTTCAGGCTTGTGGAAAAGGAAATCTATCAGCACATGTCGGTTGCCGACAGTAATCCGCTAATCGACAGAGGTATCGCATTGCACAAGTTGATAAGGCTTGTTACCTTTGCCACGGCCGGCAACGGTTATCTGTGTTTCATGGGGAACGAGTTCGGGCATCCCGAATGGATCGATTTTCCCCGTGAGGGAAACGGATGGTCTTACCAGTACGCGCGTCGTCAATGGAATTTACGGTACAATCAGCAGCTAAAATTCCATTTTTTGGCCGATTTTGACAGGGAAATGCTGCTATTGTCGTCCACATACCGTATTTTCGACCAGCCTGCCGAACGGCTGCTCGACGATCACACCCGACAGATTCTTGCTTTCCGCCGTTGCGGGCTTGTATTTGTGTTCAACTTTCATCCTGTTCAGTCATACGCCGATTTTGGCATTCCGACAGGATGCGGAAAGTTCCGCGTCATATTCAACAGCGACGAAGCGCGTTTCGGCGGTTTCGACCGCATTGACGCATCCATCGACTATTTCACGGGAAGCATCTTTGCCGATCGCCCCATGGAAAATACCAGCCTGAAGGTCTATATCCCAGCCCGTTGTGCGCTGGTATTCAAAGAAATGCCTGTAAAAAGCGTGTATGATTAATGAAAAATTCATGATTCAAATAGGCAAAACCATCGTATCACTCGACCTTTTTGAACAGCCGTTCATGTGCCACCTTTCCGAATGCAAGGGCATGTGTTGCGTATATGGCGAATCGGGCGCTCCGCTTGAAGACGACGAAATATCCCTGTTGCAGCACATTTATCCGCGAGTAAAACCGTATATGACACGCAAAGGCATTAAAGTGGTTGAAAAAGAAGGCGTTTATGTGACGGATGCGGAAGGCGACAAAGTAACGCCGCTGATCGATACGGAGGACTGCGTGTTTGCCTTTACCGATGGCGAAATTGTAAGATGTGCCATCGAAAAAGCTTATCATCATGGGAAAACGAATTTTTGCAAGCCGATTTCATGCCATTTATACCCTATTCGTATTACCCGCTATACCGAATTTGACGCAGTGAACTACCATCAGTGGAGTATCTGCCGTGAAGCGGTGAAAAAAGGGCAACAGAGCGCTACTCCTCTGTATGTCTTCCTGAAAGCGCCGCTGATACGGAAATACGGCGTCGAATGGTACGAACAGTTGTGCATTGCCGCAACGGAAATAAAAAATCAGGCATAACGCATGAAATATTTGAAACCCAAAAAACAATTAGGGCAGCATTTTCTGAACGATGCTTCCATAGCGGAAAAAATTGTGTCGTCGTTGCAGGCGGAAAACATACGGCAGGTGATAGAGGTGGGACCCGGTACGGGAGCGCTAACCCCTTTTTTACTCCACGACCAGCGTTTCGAAACACGTTTCATAGAAATCGACGCCGACGCTGTTGCCTTTCTGGAACGCAAATATCCGGAAATACGGGGAAAACTACTGCATATCGACTTTCTCCGTTGCTCGATGGATAAAATTTGTCATGAACCTGTCGCCGTCATTGGGAATTTTCCCTACAATATCTCCACGCAGATACTTTTTAAAATATTGGAAAACAGAAATTTGGTGCTGGAAGTAGTCGGTATGTTGCAAAAGGAAGTAGCCGAACGCATTGCCGCTCATCCCGGTTCAAAGACTTATGGTGTTACCAGTGTGCTGTTGCAGGCATTTTACGACATTGAATACCTGTTTACCGTTCATGAACATGTGTTCACACCTCCTCCCAAAGTGAAATCGGGTGTTATCCGCCTCATACGCAATCATGTTGACGCTCTTCCCTGCCATGAACCGCTGTTTGTACGGATAGTGAAAACAGCATTCAACCAGCGGCGGAAAATGTTGCGTAACTCCCTGAAATCCATCTTACCAGAATGTTCGTCGGACTTTTACCTCTCCGAAAAAAGACCTGAGCAACTTAATGTGCAAGATTTCATTGACTTGACAAATTATATTGAAAAAAAATCTTCTGCCTGCATCTTTCAAAAAGATTTTTCCCTAACTTTGCCGACGGAAAATTGCCCTGTTGTGTAATGGTAGCACCACAGATTCTGGTTCTGTTTGTCTGGGTTCGAATCCTAGCGGGGCAACAAAAGCGACATAATTTACTAAAAAACAATCTATTAAAATCAAATATGAAAAATTTAAATTTTCGTTTTGGGGATACGGTCAAAATTTTGGCAATGCTTATGTACATGCTGGTTTCGTGCGAGAAGGATGCTTCCGACGATATTCCGGTAAACCCTGATGATTCCGAAAAACCTGCCCTGACCGTAACGCCTGCCGCTCGCAACATTACATTTTCAGCCGACGCCTTGAGGGTAACGTCGGGAGGAATGGAATTTACGCCCACCTTTACCGTTACCACCAATCAACCGACATGGAAAGTAAGCAGCAACAAGGCGTGGGTGCATATCGACACAGTGGCAAACACTTTTACGCTCACCGCCGACCCCCATACGTCACTCGTCCCTCCGGAAGCGGCAACGGTGACGGTGACGGCAGGAATGGCGCCGGCCGTAGCCATTCGAGTGACACAATTATCTGCCTCAGCCGACAGCGAACTGAAGCGTCTGTTCTTTACGAACGTCAATGCCGGCATTAGCGCTGAGGTGAACAGTACCTTTGGCGGCACACACAAAACAGTGAGTAAGAGGCTCATTTTTGTTACCGTACCGGAAGCGTGCGATCTCACACGGCTGAAAATGTCGTTCCTGATCCACACTAAGGCAAAGATGTACATCAACGGAACACCGGCGACGCTGCCATCGCAGGAAACAGACTTTTCGGGCGTGGTGGAACTGAAAGTCGAAGCCGAAACGGGCAAGACATCCGAGTACCTGCTGCTGGTGAAAAAAGGCAACAGCGCCATGGACCAATTGGTGTACAATTTCATGACGACTTATTCGCTACCGGGCGTGTCGCTATCGATTATGCGGGGGGTCGAGGTGATATACAGTTGCGGATTCGGGCTGGCAGACGTCGAAAATGAGATACGGGTGACGCCCGACCACCTTTTCCGCCTTGCAAGCGTGTCGAAACAGTTTACTTCGGCAGGCATCCTTGCCCTTGTAGATGCAGGACTGCTTGATTTAGACCAGAACGTTTTCGGCGCCGGCGGCATCCTTGCCGACGAATTTCCGGGCGTTACCGGAGACAAGGCTACCGTAACGCCGCGACATTTCCTCTATCACACCAGCGGCTGGAGCAATAGTCCATCCGACCCGATGTTTTCCTCTCCTTATCAGAGCCAGTCGCTGAACGAACAGATCAATCACATGCTTTCAACGCTGGCATTCAACAATGCACCCGGCAGTAGCTATGCGTACTTTAATCTGGGCTATGGCGTGCTGGGCAAAATCATCGAAAAAGTTTCCGGCAAGTCCTACGAAACATATATGAAAGAATTTCTTGCGTCCGCCGGCATCACCGACATGCACACAGGCGGCAACCGCGCCGGTAAACGCGACAACGAATGTGTGTACTATTCCCAGGACGGTACCAACGGCTACGGCAACAACATGCAGGCAATAGCGGCTGCCGGAGGATTGATCTCGTCAACTGCCCAGATGATGAAGTTCCTTGCGGCCATCGACGGCGATGCTGCCGTTCCCGACCTGATCAGTTCCGCCTCGCGCACGGCCATGCTCACGCCATCGTCGGCCAACAGCGGTTACGGGCTGGGATGGCGCATGAATCACACGTTTCTGTACCCGGGCGGCTACTATCACGACGGTAACCTTGCCGGAACGGCGGCCATGTGGTGCGGAGGCGTTGAAGGAGGCTACAACGCAGCCCTGCTGTTCAATTCGCGAAGCTACCTCGCGGTATCCGGAATGTCGTTTGATACCGCCATGTATCTGTTACTCGGCGAAATTCTTAATAAGGGATACGGCGTACGCAATACGCGCTCAGCCAGTTCGGTTAAAAGCTGGGCAGACGAAAAGATAGCGCCGGAGGAAGAAACGCTTAACTGAAGACGTCCGATGACCTACCAGAAAATGAAAACCAGGTAGGCGAGCATGATCAATCCGAAACCGGAGAGATTGGCTCCTGCCACCATCGGGATATTGTGTTTCAGGGGCAGGATTTTCCGGGCGGTTAAAAACAAACCGCATTCGACAAACATCAGGATCAGCAGCCGGAACAGATAGCCGACGGAAAGATTCCAGTCGATGAAAGCGCTCAACAGGAATGCGCCGGCAGCTACCGCCAAAAGCGATTTCGGCAGTCGCATGACGAAGATGTAAACAGCGGAAATAGACCATTTGACGGTAAAGAAAATCAGTAGAAAGATGAAATAGTTTTCCTTTTCCTCATTCTGGGGATACTGGAAATCTTCAATCGAAACATTGATTTCGTCTCTTTGCAGCAGTGCATAAAATGTGGTGTGCTGCAAAAACAGGGTGAATGATTCGCTTTCGACGAATTGTTGTCCGGAGGTTAGCGCGAAAATCCGGACGATTTGTTCTCCTTCGCAGCTAAAGTACAGGATATTGCGTTGTCTGTCGAAAGCGAGGGAATCGAACGCCGCTAACGTATCGCCACCGACCACATCCACCACATACACCAAACGGAAACGGGTAGTGTCGCTCGAAATCATGTTCAATTCGACGGTACGCCCCGTAACGTTTTTGCAAAGCATCAACCAGATAATGATTTGCAAGAGAGGGATACTTTTTTTCCTTATTCTGCCGGACATATTGAATTATTATTTCGGTTATTTTGTTATAATCCTTCCTGCCGCAAAAATTCCGCCGTATAGCTTTTGTCGTGGCGGGCTACTTCTTCGGGAGTGCCGCAGCAGATGAGTTTTCCGCCGTTGATACCTCCTTCGGGGCCAATGTCGATGATATGATCGGCCACTTTGATAACGTCCATGTTATGCTCAATTACCACTACCGTGTTGCCGCGATCCACCAGCCGTTGCAGCACGTCGAGCAGGATGCGTACATCGTCGAAGTGCAGGCCTGTGGTCGGTTCGTCGAGGATGTAGAAGGTTTTGCCGGTGTCGCGTTTGGCCAGTTCCGCCGCCAGTTTTACCCGCTGGCTTTCGCCGCCCGAAAGAGTGGTGGAGGACTGCCCCAGTTTGACATATCCGAGTCCTACCTGTTGTAGCGCCTGTAAATACGGGAAAATGGCAGGATGATGCCGGAAAAACTCTACCGCCACATTAATGGTCATTTCCAGTACGTCGCCGATGTTTTTGCCGTGGTATTTCACTTCCAGCGTTTCGCGGTTATAGCGTTTCCCGTCGCAGATATGGCAAGGCACATATACGCTGGGAAGGAAGTTCATTTCGACGGTTTGTACGCCTGCTCCTCCGCAGGTTTCGCATCGTCCGCCTTTTACGTTGAAGGAGAAGCGTCCCGGCTGGTAATTGCGGATGATGGCTTCGGGCGTCCGCGCGAAGAGGTCGCGAATGGGGGAAAAGACGCCTGTATAAGTTGCAGGATTCGAGCGCGGCGTACGTCCCAACGGCGACTGATCTACCTGTATCACCTTGTCGATGTATTCCATCCCCTCGACAGCGCTATAGGGCAGGGGTTCCTGCAACGAGCGGTAAAAGTGCCTGCTCAGGATGGGTTGCAGCGTTTCGTTGACCAGCGTCGATTTGCCGCTGCCCGACACACCCGTCACACAGATGAACTTGCCCAGCGGGAAATTCACGTCGATTTTTTTCAGGTTGTTGCCCGAAGCGCCTTTCAACTGTAGCATTTTTCCGGTTCCTTCGCGGCGTTTTTTCGGGATATCGATGGTTTTTAGTCCATTAAGGTATTGAGCCGTCATCGAATGGCTGTGGGAGATTTCCTCGGGTGTGCCGGTAGCCATCACTTCTCCACCCTTGCGCCCTGCGAAAGGCCCCATGTCCACGACATAGTCCGCCGAGAGGATCATTTCGCGATCGTGTTCCACAACAATTACCGAATTGCCGAGGTCGCGAAGCTGCTGCAATGCCTGTATCAGTTTGCGATTGTCGCGCTGGTGCAGGCCGATGCTGGGTTCGTCGAGGATATACAGTACGTTGACCAGTTGTGCGCCGATCTGCGTGGCCAGACGTATCCGCTGACTTTCGCCTCCCGACAGGCTGCGCGAACAGAGGTTCAGCGAAAGATAATCCAGCCCTACGTCCAGTAAAAAACCGATACGGGTACGTATTTCCTTGATAATTTCATGAGCGATGTGTTGCTGTTTTTCGGAGAGGTGTTGTTCTATCGTTTCAAACCAGAGGTTCAAGCTGTTGATGTCCATTTTCGACAGGTCGGCAATGTTTTTGTCGTGAATACGGAAATGTAGCGATTCCTGTTTCAACCGTGCGCCCATACATTTCGGGCAAGTGATTTTCCGAATAAACTGGTTTGCCCAATTTTGCACTTTTAGGGAAGTGTTTTCCGCATATTCCTGCATCAGATAGTTGATCACTCCTTCAAAATTCAGATGATATTCGAATCCGCCATGCTGGCTTTTCACCCTGACCGCTCTTTCCGTTCCGTAGAGAATTGCTTGCAGCGCTTCTTCCGGGAAATCGCCCAACGGCGTGTTCATCGTACATCCGAACATGCTTGCGAGCGCTTCCACCTGCCCGAAGATGACGGATTTTTTAGTCGGTCCGAGCGGCGCGATTCCGCCTTTGCCGATAGAGAGTTTCGGATTGGGGATGATTTTCTCCATGTCCACTTCCGACACTTCTCCCAGTCCGTTGCAACGGGGACAGGCTCCCTGCGGCGAATTGAACGAAAAGGAATGCGGCGCCGGCTCATCGTATGAAAGTCCTGTGGCGGGACACATCAGTTGCCGGCTGAAATAAAGGCTCTCGTTCGTATCCCTGTCTATTACCAGAACGACCCCCTTGCCGGTTTTCATGGCGATTTGCAGCGAAGTTTTCAACCGTTTCTCGCCACATCGGTCAACGATAAATTTGTCCACCACCGTTTCTATAAAGTGAACTTTGTAGCGATCCAGTTTCATGCCGTATTTTATTTCGAGTATCTCGCCGTCCACGCGGACATGAAGAAAGCCTTTCTTGCGAATCTGCTCGAACAGTTCCTTATAATGCCCCTTGCGTCCCTTGATAACCGGCGCCAGCAGATACACCGGTCGTTTGGCAAAACGTTCCGAGATGAGTGAAATGATCTGGTCGTCCGTATATCGCACCATTTTTTCGCCGGTGTTCATCGAATATGCGTCGGCGGCGCGGGCGAACAGCAAGCGGAGAAAATCGTAAATCTCGGTGATGGTACCCACGGTGCTGCGCGGATTGCGGCTGACGGTTTTCTGCTCAATGGCGATCACCGGACTTAATCCAGTGATCTTGTCCATGTCGGGACGCTCCATGTTGCCGATAAATTTTCGTGCGTAAGCTGACATGGTTTCAAAGTAACGGCGCTGTCCTTCGACGTGGATGGTGTCGAAAGCCAGCGACGATTTGCCGCTGCCGCTTAATCCGGTAATGACGGTTAATTTGTCGCGAGGGATAGATACGTCTATGTTTTTGAGATTATGCTCGCGTGCGCCATAAACTTCGATCATTGGTTTCTTTTTTAATGAAGCGCAAATGTACGGGAAAATCGCTAAATGTGCAAATGGTGAATACAACCTCAAAAAGAACTTCGTGCAACTTCGTGGTTATAAAAATAAAAACCACAAAGTACACAAAGTCACACAAAGTAAATACAAAAAGAACTTCGTGCCACTTCGTGCCCTTCGTGGTTATAAAATAAAAAACCACAAAGTCGCATAAGTCACACAAAGTAAATACAAAAAAGAACTTCGTGCAACTTCGTGCCCTTCGTGGTTATAAAATAAAAACCACAAAGTCGCATAAGTCACACAAAGTAAATACAAAAAGGACTTCGTGCAACTTCGTGCCCTTCGTGGTTATAAAAATAAAAACCACAAAGTACACAAAGTCACACAAAGTAAATACAAAAAATAACTTCGTGCAACTTCGTGCCCTTCGTGGTTATAAAAATAAAAACCACAAAGTCGCATAAGTCACACAAAGTCTTGATCAAAAAGAACTTCGTGCAACTTCGTGCCCTTCGTGGTTATAAAAATAAAAACCACAAAGTCGCCAAAGTCGCACAAAGTTTTGACAAAAAAGAACTTCGTGCAACTTCGTGCCCTTCGTGGTTAAAAATAAAAACCACAAAGTACACAAAGTCACACAAAGTAAATACAAAAAAAAACTTCGTGCAACTTCGTGCCCTTCGTGGTTATAAAAAATAAAAACCACAAAGTGAAGGTTACGAAATAATATGATTGTTCTGGGATAATTTTGTCATTTCATTCGCCGTGAAATTCATTTTGACAAATATCTAATTCCGCTAATTGTTCATCAGAATGCATAAAAAAACCCTATCTGGAAGAACTGTTTGACTTGCAGTTTGGCTCCATGTTGCACATCGACTAATTTCCCTTCATGGTTGAGTTCCTTTTTCACGTTTTTCTTGTTGTCGTCATAAATCATATCTATGCGGATGCTGGATGACACGTATTTTGCCAGAGCGATATTGAAAGTAAAGTTCCAGATGGCATCAATGTTTGCCGGTTCTTCCAGATAATTGGAAAACAGTTCGAGTTGTGTGTTGTAGGATACTCTCTTGGACATGAAAGAGCCGTTCAAATTGAAGATCATACCTCCGCCGAACTCGTTTCTCACATGCTTTTCTTTGTCGATCAGTTCCTGCCCCAGACCGGAACTTTTTAATACCGTTACATCATCTGAACGCACCAGCGTTGATTTGCCCATCAACGGGGAGATATGCAGCGAGAAGCGCGATGACGGCTTGTAGTCCAGACCCAGCGAAAGATAGATGTATGCGGGAGCGAGAAAATCGGATATTCGGATGGTGTCGGCGGCGGTATATTTGTATCCGGAAGAGAATTGGGTTTTACCGAGAAAGTTAGCGGAATAGTACCAGTTTTTAGCCAACTGGTAACCTATTCGCGAACCGATGTTGATCTGGTCGTCGTTTTTCACTGCTTCATGTTTGTCTTTTTTGATAATTCCGTAAGCGAGATAGGCGTTGTTCTCCCAAAAGAGTTTGTTTTTCTTGTAGTTGGCAAACAAGTTCAGGTTGCCGTTGAAAGTGATGCTCGGTTCTCCTCCTGCCAGCCAGTTGGAAAACCATGTATGGGTGGAGCCGAGGTTGGTGTTGCCCCATGTCTTCCAGCGGATGGAGTCCGGCTGAGTGTTGGGATTGCTTTTGGCGGCGGCAGCGGCGGTTCCTTTGGCGGCTTTGATGTTGCTGTCAATGGATTGGCCTGTCGCATCTGCTGCACATGCAACCATCATCATGATCGGAAACCAGTGGATAAAACGTGTCATCTTTAGTTTTTAATTTCTGTTTTTGATATCGTCAAAATTATAGCCTATCAACAGTTCGATCGTTCCGTTGGTATATGGCCTGATGGAAGAGGAGGAAAAGTCGTATGCGATACCGAGGTTCAGTCGTTTTCCGTGGATGTATCCGATGATGAAGCAGAGGTCGTTGAAGGATTCGAAGGTGTTGCGGACATTCACTCCACCCCAGAATTGTTCGCGGAACATTACCCGTGCGGTGATGTCGAGTTGCAGGGGGGTTGCTTCCGTTTTTTTGAGTAATAGCGCCGGTTCAAGCATCCATTCTCCGAAAGGCAGTTTGTAGCCTGCCGTACCGTAAAAATGTGTTTTCAAGCGGTTGCGACGGCTGTCCTGATCGTTGAAGCGGATATGGTTGTTGAACAGTTGCAAGGCCGAAAAGCCGACATGCAGGCGGGAGGTATAGAGCCATATTCCGGCGGCGGCATCGGGTAGAAAAGCCGACATGAGTACCGGCGGCGCATAAGGGTCTTCCTGTCGGAGCGGATCGTCGGGCGAGTCGAGTTCAAGCTGGCTGCCGTCCACACGGTATTGAACAAATCCCATGTGAATACCTGCGGACAGACGCATGTCGCCACCCAGTGCAAAATTACTGGCAAAAGCGCCATTGAGCGTGAATCGTCCGGTGGGGCCGGCGGCATCGTAACCTATCGTTCCGCCGTAGCCTATGTTTTTGTTCTTGTGCGGGCCGTAAGCGCTCAACTGGTTGGTGATGGGGGCATCGGCAAAGCCTGTCCACTGAAAACGGTTGTCCATCCGGACTTTGAATCCATTGTCTGTTCCCGCAACAGCCGGATTGTACGGAAACGGATTTTCCACAAACAGCGATGTGACGGGAATCTGCTGAGCAAAGAGAAAACCGCCCAACCGGCATCCAAACATCCATAAGAGAATATATTTCTTCATTCCACTGTTATTTTAATCAACTATCTAATGATGGTGACGGAACCGGTATGGACATCTTCCGCTTGAGTTTGCCTGTGAATCAGTTTCACCACATAATAGTAGGTGCCTACAGGCAAGTCCTTTCCGCCGTTGCGTCCGTCGAAAGCCACCGACGGGTCATTGCTGTACTCCTTGCGGTGGAATACCGTAATGCCTGCTCGGTTGAAAACGGTCACCTCAACGGTATAGAACAGCGCATACTGTTCCAGCGGGTAGAATTTCCACACGTCGTGAATGCCGTCGCCATTGGGGGTGAAGGCATTGGGTATGAAAAACTCAAATGATGCGCCGACATAAACCGAATCCCGTGCGCGGCAAGTCCCGCTGTTTTCCAATTCAAGTACCAGGAGGTACGGACGTTCCGGATGTTCCAGCATCACGGTTGTAGGGAGTGTCGGGTATGCGGGTAAGCCGCCGGTATATCCGTCGGGTACACTCAACCACCGGTAACCGGTGAAGTCCGGAGAAACCGTGATGTACAGGGGATAGCTTTCATCGACGGGGATCAACACGGTGTCGTCCGAGAATGACAGCACGGGCGCAGGGAGAATGGCAACAGGGAAGGTGTCCCTTGATACACAGGTGGTGTCGGGATAGTTCCATGCGGCTGTCAGTATCGCTATGTTGCTGTCTGCTGAAATTTCCGCATCGGCCTTGAACGCTACGGGGTTGTGTTCCAGAAAAACGAGTGAATCACCCGCCGGCAGTAGCCACCACGCATGGCCGGGCAGCGTAAACGGCGTTTTGTCCACCGTAACCGTGCCGGACAGGCTGACCTCTTCGCCCGAACAAAATTCGCTTTTGCCGGCCGCATGATTTATTTCTACTTCCAGATAATGCTTGGCTTTCACTTCAAAGGCAGTGTCAAGGTAGCACAATCCCAGCGAATCAACTACATGCACGGCATAAACTCCTGCCGTCAGCATACCGGCGGTATCTGTTGTGGAAAAAATCCTGTCTTTATACCGTTCGTCGTCTGTTCTCCGCCATTCGTACCGGTAGCTGTTTCCATGCCCCTGTAGCCTGATGTATCCGTTTTGGTCCTGATGGCAAGCCAGCACCGTGTCCGCTTCCGTCACGCTTACCTGCACCGGCAGAGGCATGAGGACGGTAAAGATGGAATCAAGGGTGCAACCGATGGCATCGGTCACTTTTATCTTGACCGGAATGCGCTGTTTTTTCGCCGGATTGGTGATGGTGATGTTGTTCGGATCGCTGATGACGACGTCGTTCACCTTGTATTCATAGGGCAGGGAAGAGGCTTCGTCCGTACTGACCACCGTCAGCGCCATATCGACTTCCACTTCGCAACTTTTGCCGTCGATGAGCCTGTAAACCGAATCTATCCCCAGCGTCAGCCGCTGCGCTGTTTCCATTATGATGGGTTCGGTGTAGATACAGTGGGTAGCGGTGTCGCGTATCCACAGGTAATACATGCCCGTATCCAATCCCGTGAACTGCCCTTCATAGCGTTGGATGGTATAATGCACTGCCGTGCCGCCGATGGTGATATCGCCTTCGTCGGTCTGGTCGTTACCGGACGAGTTATGGCCTTTTTTCCATTCGCCGGCCGGCGGAAGCGGATCCGCAGGCAAGCTGTCGGACAGGTAATATTCGTACACGGCGTTGGCGGGGTAATCCACCGTGAAACCGTATTGACCGTCTTTCTTGCCCACACAGGTGGGATCATGGTTGTCGTTGGCGGGCAGCACTGTCGGCGGGTCGGGTTCGACAAGCGTGACGGTATCCAGCGCAAGGCAGCCGTCAAGAGCGCCCGCGCCCGATATCACCTTCACTGCCACCTCATAGTCGCTTCCGGCCAGTCCTTTGATGGTGTCGGTAAGGTCGGCGGGGTTGAGCATCTCCGTCGTATTCAGGAAAACGGTAAAAGTTTCCGTTGTAGGCAAGACGGGAGGATTGCCGATGCCGGTGATTTCATAAATGACCGCTCCCAGCGCGACGGACAGATCGTCGTTACAGGCGGGAGCGATGGAGTCGAGGTCGAAAAAGACCAATTCCGGAGCGTCTATTGTCAATTCGGCGGTATCGACGCACTGGGCGGCGTCGGAAACAAGGAACGTATAAGTTCCGTCGGACACTGCACTCACTTCAAAGGTGGAACCCGTAATATTTTCGAGGAAAACAGGGTCTTCGGCGTACCATGGTTTTCCGTCGCCGGTCAGTTCAAGATGGAAGGGAGGGTGTCCGTCGGCAATCGTGATCTCTACTTTGCCGTCGTTTCGTCCCAGACAGGTTGGAGGAGTGATTTGTAGTGTGAAGGAGAGTTCCGGCGTTTTTACTTCCGCTTCAAGCGTGTCGGAAGCGCATCCGCTTGCTTCCTGCACCACTACCAGGTATTTTCCCGGAGGCAGGTTGTTGACGGTCGCTTGCAGGGGATCGCCGTCCGTGCCATCGTCGGCGGTAAGATAGGCGAACTGTCCGTCGGGCATTTTGCTGTACCAGTAGGAATAGACGCCGGCGGGATGCGTCGCCTTGATAAGGATTTTGCCGTCTCCTTCGCCGTCGTTGAAGTCGCAGCGGGTGAGGGGGGATGCCGTTACCGAACTGACGGGCGGGTTCAGTTGGCGGATCGTGTCGATGGTTTCGGTAAATTCTCCCAGGATACACTTGGCGGAGGCAGGATTGTCCTCTTTCACGGTCACGGTAAGCTTGCCGCCCGGCAATCCGGTGATGACATTGTTGTTCCACGCCTTGTATTCAAAGCCCGGGATTACGGCGCCGACGCTGTCTTTCACTTCGTACAGGTAGTCGAAATTGCCGGAGCCGCCGGAAGGGTTGACGATCGTGATGATACCCGAATTGGGTATTCGGCAGAGGATGTCCTCGTGCGAGGATGTGCCGCCGAAAGGTTGCAATTTTTTCAGTTCCACTTCAATGGAATCCTTACAGCCTTTGGAGTCCTGCATCACGATTTTGTAATTTCCCGGCTGGTTCAATCTTCGTGTATTGGTCGGCTGGGGCGCCATAACCGTATTGTTCAGGTACCAGGTTTGCGTGTAGGGAGGCTGGGTGGAGGAAATGGAAGTGATGATGGCGCCGTAGGTGGCCGCCGGACAGATGTTTTCAACAGTAGCCGTGATACCCAGAACAGGCTCGTCGATAAAAATATCTTCCGATGCTTTGCAGCCGGTGTCATCCGTTATTTCCACCGTATAATCGCCTGTTGGAAGCCCCGACCTGACATAAGCGCCCCCTGTCCATGCTTCTGTGGTGACTCCGACGATGTTCACCGTCATGGGGAATACGCCGTTTACCCGTTCTATTCTGATGGAGCCGTCCGTTCTCCCCGGACAAGTGACCGTTTCGGAGGTAATGGTTACCTCCAGTCCACAGAGCGACGTCGCCTTTCTCACCCTGCGGACGGGCGGTTCGGCTTCTTCGGTATCCGAACCGGAAGCGTCCCAAACATTGAGCGTGACGATCCAAAAGACGATCCAAAAAGAAAAAAAATACTTCATGTCCTGAGATGTCAAACGATAATTACCGCACAAAAATATAAAAAATTAATGAATAATGGGCTAAATCTTTTTTTGAAGTGCGCAGATTCAAGTCACACAAAGTAAATACAAAAAAACTTCGGGCAACTTCGTGTACTTCGTGGTCAAAAAAATAAAACCACAAAGTCGCATAAGTCACACAAAGGAAATACAAAATAAAACCACAAAGTACACAAAGTCACACAAAGTAAATACAAAAGAACTTCGTGCAACTTCGTGTACTTAGTGGTTAAAAAAATAAGACCACAAAGGTTTGTCAAAGAAACTTCGTGTTACTTCGTGTACTTAG
>JAISWE010000222.1 GCA_031271175.1 Bacteroidales bacterium
TGCGCAACAGCAAAAAGAAGTATCCGAAGATCACTTGAAAGCATTTAACCGGATAGCGCCGCCCCTGTATGTTGAAACGGACAACGGGAAACAGGGCAGGGAACTTAAGCTGCTGGTGCTGGGCAACAGTCTGTCATATATTGGCGAAGAAGAAGGCTGGGGACGCGGAATGGCTTCATCCTCCGTTGAAAGGGATTATGTACATCAGCTTCTAAAAATGACCGACAGTATTATGCCGGACAGGAAAATCACGGTAAGAATATCCAATATCGCTTATTTCGAAAGAAATTATCCCGGATTTGATTACTCGTTTTTTGATGAACTCATCGGTTTCCACCCCGATATACTCATCATCCAGATAGGCGAAAATGTGGTATTCGATGAAGTACATACCCCCGAACTTTTCCGGGACGGCTACATCTCATTGATCCGTCGTTTCAAGAAAGATCACCAACCGTTAGTCATTTGCACCACCACTTTCTGGATGGAACCTGTGCGGCACGAGGCAATAAAACGGGCGGCGTTATCCACACGGAGTTTCCTTGTCGAACTGTCGCACTTAGTGACTATGGACAGGGAAAACCTTGCGAAAGAAGAGAAAAATTATCGGGGCGACAAAAGCGACTGGCCAAGGTTAGCCGGAGGCAAAGCGGAAATTGTCGAAGGAATAGGCATGCATCCAGGCGACAAAGGCATGAGCAACATTGCGCAACAAATCTTCACGGTGATCAATGCTTTTTATACAAATAATCATAAATAAATTTAATCATAAATAAATTTTAAACTATCATGCAATACAAACAAATTTCTTTTCGCGTGCTGTGTTTCGCGTGCTGCGTGCTGCTTTTCTGCACGTCATGTAACCATAGCGTAATTCTTTATCCGGCTCCGGAAGGTGAAGCGGCTTCGGAAGACTTCAAAGTACAAATAAACGGACAGCCTTTGTTCGTGTATCAGGCACGGGTATCTGCCATACCTATCAATGGAGGTGTTCCTCCCTTTCATCGCCCTTTGGCGCAAACCGAACTGTCGTCATTCGGTTATTTTGACGCCGGCGAAACGGTCAATGTAGAGGTCACATCCGGTATTGACGTCCGGAATGTGGTCATCCGTCCCTTGTCAAAAAACATCCAACCGGATGTTCAGGGCAATAAAATAAGTTTTCAAGTATCCGAACCGTGCCAGTTGACCATTGAAGTGAATGACCGGCATCATGTGCTGTATTTATTCGATAATCCGCCGGAAACAAATCCTGTGACAAAGCACAGTGAAGAGGTGCTGTATTTCGGACGGGGCGTTCATCATCCGGGCGTCATCCGCGTCAAGGACAACCAGACGGTTTATATTGCGGGCGGGGCGGTGGTGCATGGCATCATTGTAGCCAACAATGTCAAAAACGTTAAAATAAAAGGCAGGGGCATCCTTGATGCAAGTTCGTTTCCCCGCGATCAGGGAAACAGTATTCAAATGACGGATTGCGAAAATATCGCCATTGAAGGGATCATCCTGCGCGATGCGCCCTCTTTTGCAGTAGTAGCCTTTGGCTCAAACAACATCAACGTGGATAACATCAAACTGATCGGTATGTGGCGGTATAATACCGATGGCATTGATGTGATCAACAGTCATGATGTGACGATTAATAACTCCTTCATGCGTACTTTTGATGATGCTATTGCCCTGAAAGGCGTCAAGGGATGGCATGCAGTACCGGTAGATTGGGGTATGGAGTGGGACAGGCCGCAGCAGGATAATATATACAATGTGTATGTGAATAACTGCGTGGTGTGGTGCGACTGGGGACGCGCTTTTGAAATAGGCGCCGAAACGGTTGCCGATTCCATTTACCACTGCTTTTTCAGAAACAGCGACGTCATCCGCAATACCATTATTGCCATGGACATTCAAAGTGGGGACAGGGCGGATATCTTCGACATACATTTTGAAAATATCCGCGTGGAGGAACCGATTCTTGACGACCTGTATATAGAAAATCCGAAGAATTTAGTCACGGACATCACTAAAATAGAATCATTCGGCGCACAGCGAATTATCACTTCGGAGAATCTTGGGCGGCTCTTTGAGATTTACTTGAATAAGAGCATATACAGTAAGGACAGCATACTGGGAAAGGTGCATGATATTTCGTATGAAAATATAACCTATACTTCCGGGCATGTTCCGAAATCTTTTTTCACAGGTTACAGCGACGCCCACAATGTTTCCAATATCGTGTTCAAAAACGTATGGATAAATGGTAAAAAAGCAACCGGTGCGGCAGACGCCAATATCATCAGCACGAATGATTTTGTGAAAGGAATGAGGTTTGAATAACAAGACAGTTGATAAAAATAATTTTAACTTTTAACAGTTGGAACGAATGGACGGAAACCAGTTACCTGCAACCCTGCACGATGTTCGGATACGGATACCTCGAAGCCGTAAAGAACGTATTCGGCAGTGCGGAATGAACCGGAGTAATAAAATGTCAATTAGAAAATTTATTATCGTATGAAAAAAAGAGTGTTATTACTTTTATTACCGGCTTTATTCGCATTTGAAAATGCCGGTGCACAAAAAATCCTGTCAATCACCGATTTCGGTGCGGAAACGGATAGCTGGAAAAATGTCGTTCCGGCTATCCGGAAAGCCCTGCAAGCCTGCGAAGGGCAAACAGAAGAAACCATCATCAATTTTCCGGCCGGAAGGTATGATTTTTGGCCGTCGTATGGTGAAACGGAGCAGGCCGCCACTATCGGTTTTGAATTAAAGCAGCTGAAAAATATTACGATAGACGGAAACGGATCCGAATTTATTTTCCACGGAAAAATGCAGATTGCACGGCTCGATTCCTGCGAAAACATCTCATTAGTCAATTTTTCGGTCGATTGGGACAGACCGTATATCTCGCAAGGCGAAATTGTTCGGGCTACCAATGAATATCTGGATGTACGCATTGATAAAACAAAATACCCCTACATCATTGAGAACGGAAAAATCATGTTTACCGGCGAAGGATGGAAATCCCCCGTTTTGCGTACTTTCAACAATTTGTATGATAAAGACCGCAAGGAAATTTTGCCGCAAACGTGGGACGATATGCTGGGCGATGTTTTTGAACAAAAAGCCGAAGAAACAGGCGGAAATATCGTTCGATTTCATGGAAAACCTTTACGCATCGAACCGGAAAAAATAGAAAAGGGCACTTTTGTAGCCTTGTGTCATGCGCATTACCTGACTACCGGTATTGATATCCTGCGCAGTAAAAATACCGTACTCAAAGATTTGACGATTTATCATGCCTTGAGCCACGGCGTGTATGGGGAATTGAGCGAGAACATTACAATGGACAACGCCAGCATGACCGTTAACGAGGCCAAAGGGCGTGTCTTCAGTATTGTGGCCGATGCATCGCATTTCAACACTTGCAAAGGCGTGATTAAAATAGAAAATTGCGCCCATACCGGACATTGCGATGACTTTATCAACGTACACGGATTCTATTCGGAAATTATAGCAATAGTGGATAACCGGACGATTACCGTAAACAGTCGTGGTGGTTTTACCCTTCCCGGGGATGAAATATGGTTTTTGAAAAGAAGCGATTCTCAGCGAGGCGAAGTGAGAACCGTGGAATCCATTGTTCCTGTGTACGACAATAACAAAATCACCGGCTACCGGATACGCCTTACTTCCGCATTGCCCGAACAAATAAAAGTCAGTGATTTCGTAGAAAACAAAACATGGACGCCTTCATTGGAACTGCGGAATTGCCGCATCCTGAAAAAACACCGCGCCAGGGGCATCCTGGTATCAACGCCCCAAAAAGTTGTCATAGAAAATAATTATTTCCGGACGGCAGGTACGGCGATTTTGATTGTCGGCGAATTGGGCGGCGTATGGTCGGAATCCGGCGCCGTGACGGACGTAAGCATCCGGAACAATGTCTTTGAAGACTGCCTCACTTCCGGCAACAAGTCCGGAAGTCCCTGGCAGTGGGGCGATGCGGTGATTACGATCCTGCCCTCCGCCCGCCCGCTGGATGAACGAACGGAAGCTTTCCACGAAAATATTTTTATCCGGAACAATGTTTTCAAGGTATTCGATGCGCCGCTGGTACGGGCGCGTTCGGTCAAAGAATTGCAGTTTACGGAGAATAATATCATTAAATCGTTCAATTATTCGCCCTATACCTGGCAAAAATCGGCGTTTTTGCTGGATGGCTGCCGGAAAGTACTGGTTAAAAATAACACTGTCGACCCGCAATATACAACCCGTTCCCTGCTTATCGAACACATGAAAAAGGGCGACGTCAAAGGGGATAAGTTGTTTCCGGTTGATTTTGTACCCAAAGGGATGAAAACCTATTTGGAATAAATAATTTATAATTTATAATTCATAATTCATAATTCATAATTCATAATTCATTTTCGTATGCGAATCACAGTTGTAAGTTTGTTGTTAATTATTTCCTGTTCACTTTTCGCTCAGGGAAATTTTTGGGAAGACCCCTCTATTATTGATGAAGGCAAGGAACCTCCGCGTGCGGATTTTGTCCCCTACGCCAATTTACCGGAGTTATTGGCAGACAATAAATTCGCCTCTCCGTTTGTAAAAAGTTTAAACGGTACATGGAAGTTCCACTTTGCCGAAAATCCGGCACAGCGTCCCCTGGATTTTTATTCCGAAACGCTGAACGAAACGGCATGGAAAAACATACAAGTGCCGGGAAGCTGGGAGACACAGGGATTTGGAATACCGGTTTATACCAATGTCGAATATATTTTTCCGGCCAATCCTCCGTTTTTGGATAACCACGATTTGCCTGTCGGCACCTATCGCAGATGGTTTGAAATACCTGCTTCGTTCGACGGAAAAGAAATCATTCTTTATTTCGGTTCCATATCCGGAGCAGCAACCCTGTACATCAACGGACAAAAAGTCGGCTATTCCAAAGCAGCCAAAACGCCTGCCGAATTTAATATTACACCCTGGCTGAAAAAAGGGAAAAATCTGCTGGCATTGCAGGTGTTCAAATGGAGCGATGCGTCTTACCTCGAAGACCAGGATTTTTGGCGTCTGGCAGGAATCGAAAGGGATGTAATGCTTATTGCTCGCCCCAAAGTGTCGATTGAAGATTTCTTTATCAACGGCGATTTGGACAGCGATTATCGAAATGGAATCTTGAAAGCGGACGTAAGCATCCGGAATTTTACCGGCACTAAATCGGGAAAATATCAATTAACGGTATCGCTGCTGGATGATGCTCAAAAGACGGTGTTCCGCAAAAAAATAACTGTCGGTGGTGTTGAACCCAAAAGCAAAAAAACATTTTCGCTGTCTTCCGGCATTGCAAGTCCGAAGCAGTGGAGCGCCGAATTTCCCCATCTCTATACCGTTTGTTTCGAATGGCAGAACGATCAGGGACAAACCCTTGAACTGGCCGGATGCCAAACCGGTTTCCGCAAAATAGAAATCAAAAACAGGCAACTGCTGATCAACGGAAAGCCGCTTCGTATCTGCGGTACAAACATCCACGAACACTCCGAAAAATATGGGCATTATGTGGATGAAACAACAAAAAAAGAAGATATCCGCTTGATGAAACTCTTCAATTACAACGCCATCCGTACCAGCCATTACCCGCAAAGTCCGGAAATATACAAATTGTGCAACAAATACGGATTGTATGTAGTGGACGAAGCCAACATCGAAGCGCATGGTCTGGACGGCTTCGACCGTTCCCGCCACCCTTCTTTCATTGAGTTGTGGAAAGGCCAGCACCTCGACCGTACCATCCGCATGTTTGAGCGAGATAAGAATCATCCGTGCATCATCGCCTGGTCATTGGGCAATGAGAGCGATTTCGGCCCAAACTACGAAGCTACCTGGCACTGGTTGAAGCAAAACGACAAGGCTAAACGTCCTGTACAGTGCGATCGCGCCGGAGACCGTGCGTTTACCGATATTATTTGTCCCATGTATAACGGGACGGGACGCATGGAACAATATGCGCGGGACGAAAAAAGTTACCGCCCTTATATTCAATGCGAATACGCACACGCTATGGGCAACAGTACCGGTAATTTCCGCGAAATATGGGAAATGATAGAAAAATATCCCATTCTCCAAGGCGGATTTATCTGGGACTGGGTAGATCAGGGATTACAAACTTTCGATGAACAGGGTCGCAAGTATTGGGCTTATGGCGGGGACTTGGGAGGCCACCGCTGGACACACTTGGAAAATTTTTGCGCCAATGGCCTGGTCAATGCCGACCGCACGGTACATCCCGCTATTTACGAAGTGAAAAAATTTTACCAGCCGGTATGGATGAAAGCAATAGACATTGAAAACGGTAAAATCCGTTTGACCAACCATTCCCTTTTTACCGATCTCAATGTCTGGGACTACCGTTGGGAAGTTTATAAAAACGGCAAACAAATACATTCCGAAAAAATCCAAATCAGCGGAAAGCCTTTGTCCGATACGGATATAACGCTTCCATTACCGGCTTTGTCATTTGATGAAAACGTAGAATATTTTGTCCGCTTGAAAGCTTTTACCCAAAAAGCCACAGATCTCGTTCCCGCAGGACATGAAGTGGCGGCAGAAGAGTTTTCTTTCCCGAAAAACCGCTTTTTTACACGGAAGAATCCGAAAGGAACGTTAAAAACTTACACGGAAAATCAAATCCTGCATTTTGAAAGCGAAGAAGTAAAAGGCGCTCTTTCTCTCCATAACGGACAGCTTATTGCATACACTTACCGGGGAGAACCCTTGATAACCGTTGCGCCAACGCCCAATTTCTGGCGCGCTCCCATAGATAATGATTTCGGATACGGCTTATCCAACAGCAGCAATATATGGCGTACGGCCGGCAATGACGTGTATGTAACCGCCGTGGAGGTCAAACCGCCTGCTGCCGAAGGCGTGGAAGTCGTTGTAACTCAAAAAATAAGATACCTGAATATTCCCTATACAACTGTTTACCTGATCCGTAACGATGCTTCAATAAAAGTAACGGCATCTATCGACATGACCGGAATTGTACATCCGGAATTGGCGCGGTTCGGCATGAAAATGCAGCTTCCATTCTCATTTTCCAATGTACGCTATTATGGCAGGGGGCCTTGGGAAAACTACAACGATCGCAACTGCTCGGCATTTATCGGGGAATACACCTGCAAAGTCCACGACTTGAAATACGACTACATCCGTCCGCAAGAAAACGGCTACCGGACAGATGTACGCACCGTAGCGTTTTTCGATGACAATGGCTTCGGCATACAGTT